>CAZJWI010000099.1:0-5795 GCA_964549485.1 uncultured Flavobacteriaceae bacterium | reverse complement strand
GTGGTGCTCTATTTTCCCATTCAGCAAATGAAAACACTAGAAGCTGGTATTTTTGAATACCACGATAAGAGCCCTCTTAAAACCGATTATGAAAATCGCGGCATTAGAGAGGTACCAAACGCCCTAGCAAGACATGGAGCTTATATCTCAAACGGGGTTATTTTAATGCCAAGCTATGTCAATATTGGCGCCTATGTAGACGAGGGCACCATGGTAGATACCTGGGCTACTGTAGGTAGTTGTGCCCAAATAGGTAAAAATGTACACTTGAGTGGTGGCGTAGGTATTGGGGGAGTTTTAGAACCACTTCAAGCAGCGCCAGTTATTATAGAAGACAATGCCTTTATAGGCAGTCGTTGTATCGTTGTAGAAGGCGTACGCGTGGAGCGTGAGGCTGTTTTGGGTGCCAATGTCGTATTGACAGCCTCTACCAAAATTATAGATGTGACAAATGATGAACCTAAAGAGATGAAAGGTATTGTACCGGCCAGATCTGTCGTGATCCCTGGCAGTTACACCAAGACCTTTGCCGCTGGAGACTACAATGTACCTTGCGCGCTTATCATTGGGACTCGCAAGGAAAGTACAGACAAAAAGACTTCCTTAAACGATGCCTTACGCACCTACGATGTGGCGGTCTAACTAAAGTTTAGAGCCTTTGAAATTTCTGATCATTCAACAAAAAATGATAGGTGATGTACTCACCTCTTCCATATTGTGCGAGGCGCTTAAAACGCGATTCCCAGAAAGTGAAGTACATTACCTGATCAATAGTCATACGGCGGCGGTGGTAGCAAATCACCCCTATATAGATCAATTGATATACTACACCCCAGCAATTGAAAAAAGCAGTCGTTTACAAAGACAGTTGCGGCAACAGCTCTATGATCAAAAATATGATGTGGTGATTGATGTCTATTCCAAATTGGGTAGTGCCCGTATGGCTAGAGCTACTCGAGCAAAGATGATTATTGGTTATAAAAAATGGTATACGCGCAGGGCTTACACCCACACCTTTTCCTATAATGAGGTTGCCAATACTGAGGCGGGTTTGGCCATAGAAAATAGAATGAAATTACTTCAAGCCATCGATAGTAATTTTCCTGAAGCCCTAAAGCCTAAGATTTATTTAACCGATGAAGAGATCGCTTTCGCGAAAGCGCAATTAGACCAACACCAACTGCTGGATAAGAAACCCCTATTTATGATTGGTGTATTGGGCAGTGGCCCAGAAAAAACCTACCCACTCCAGCAACTCGCGCCTATTTTAGATACACTGGTTGCTAACACTTCGGGGCAATTGCTTTTTAATTATATCCCCAATCAATTAGAGCAAGTGGAAGTCTTATACAAATATTGTAATGCCGAGACTCAAAAGCATATTCACCTCGATGTGTACGGAAAAAGTTTAAGAGCATTTATGGCCCTGACTTATCATTGTGACGCTCTTATTGGTAATGAAGGTGGTGCTGTAAACATGGCCAAGGCACTTGGGGTACCTACCTTTGCTATATTTTCGCCCTGGATAAAAAAACAGGCCTGGGCCTTATATGAAAACGATCAAAATGTAGCCGTACACCTAGCCGATCTTCAGCCAGAATACTACACATCTCCCAATTATAAAAAGCTCAAGAAAAACGTTAATTTTTATTACCAGGAATTTAAATCAACTTTTATCATTGATCGTTTGCAAGCTTTTTTGAGGCTTATTGACAAAACTTAGAGCGGTACCAAGCCACTTGCGCCTTTAAGCCATCTTCAAATCGTGTCGCAGGCGTATATCCCAAAAGCTGCTTTGCCTTGTCTATAGTTGCCGCTGTTTTTAATTGGTCTCCAGGCCGCTGAGGCACGCGTTTGAGTATTGCTTTTTTAGCTGTGATTTTTTCGATTAAGGCTATACCTTCGGCAGTGGTATTGACGCTGTTGCTCCCCAAATTGATGATTTGACCGTCGCATCGAGCCATATTGTTTAAAATAGCCCCCAATCCCGCTACAATATCCTCTACATAGGTAAAGCTTCTTTGATGTTTTTCGCTTCCCTCATACAGCGGAAAGGCTTTTTGTTCGAAAATGGACTGGATGAGTTTTGTGTATAGTTTTTCAGGACGCTCTCGCGGGCCGTATACCGAAAACAAACGAACAGAACATGCCGATACTTTAGCACTGCGTTGGGCTGCCAATACCAACTGCTCTGCCGCTAGCTTAGTTACCCCATAATCTGAAACTGGCTGTGGGGCCTCATCTTCTGTAGACACCGCATGAATACCATAAATCGAGGAGGTTGCTATATTGATAAAAAGCTGGGTATGTTTATTATGCGCTATCGCCCACTGTAATAGATTTTGGGTGGCCAATACATTATTGCGCTCATAATCGGTAAAAGCTGTAGAAGCCGAAATACCAGGTTGCGCCGCCAAATGGTAAATAATATCAATGTCTCTGGGCAATTTCTGAGAGAGATTATCGAGCAAATCGGCCTCAATCATCTCCACACCTTTTGCCATAATGTCTTGCGCATTCATACGTTTGAGCGCAGGATCGTAATAAGGTGAAAAGTTGTCTATCCCTATAACTTGATGTCCCATGGCGACAAGACCCTCGCACATATGGGACCCGATAAATCCGGCAGCACCGGTCACGAGAATCTTCATTCTAAATCATCTCCTTTTTTGATCCCATAATAGGTGTAAGCATACCTTTTTTTGCGTGTGTTGCGACGTATGGCCGCATTTTTAGTCAATGTCTCTTCTGTTTTATAACCTCTAGGATGATCTAAGTGCAAACAAAGGGCACTATAGCGTATTTGCTTAGACTTTATCCCCATATTAATTAAACGCTCTCCGAGCTCCCGATCTTGACCTCCGTACTGCATCCGCTCATCAAAGCCATTGACGGATAGTATATCTTTTTTCCAACCACTAGCATTATGCCCATTCCAGCTGGCATTGGTGGGTGTGATATTGTTGAGTAAATCTGCAGTGAGACCTTTTGCGGTAAGTTTAGTGTTTTTAAAAGACGTCTTTAACCCTCGCTCTTTAAGCCAGTCTATGTCAAAACAACGTTCGGCTTCTATGTCTTCTCTAGAAATCTGTTGTGAAATATCTAATGGCAGTTTAAAATATCCCCCAGATAAAAAATGATCCTTTTCGCGATATTTCAAATGCTGCTCCAAAAAATCTGATTTGGCTATACAGTCTCCATCACTCATCAAAATATAATCAGAATTACAGGCCAAAATAGCTTTATTCAAAATACGTGACTTTTGAAAACCATCATCTTCTTGCCATACGTGGATCATCGGTATTTTAGTGCGCTCGTGAAAGGCTTCAATACAGCGTTTGGTCTCTTGACCCGATCCGTCATCGGCTATGACAATTTCAAAATCACTGACGGTTTGAAATTCGTAACTCCACAAGGTTTTCTTGAGCCACTCTACCGAATTGTAAGTACTGATTATTATTGAAATATTGGGTGTTGTCTTCATAACTTTAATAATCCAAAATTACGGTTTTAATTATAAAAAAGTTGTTAGTTTTGCGCTGTACCACATTTTATGGAGAAACTAACAGCCATCGTACCCACAGGGAACGAAGAACATAACATTCGAGAAGTCCTTGAGTCTGTCTCTTTTGCAGATGAAATCATGGTAGTTGATTCGTTGAGTACAGACAACACCCTTGAGATCGCCAAAGAGTATGCCCACACCATATTAAGTAGAAAATATCACTACTCGGCTTCTCAAAAAAACTGGGCCATTCCGCAAGCCAAACACCAATGGATTTTACTAGTTGATGCCGATGAGCGTGTCACTCCAGAGTTAAAGGAAGAAATTATCCAAATTCTTAAAAATCCACCTACAGATGGTACGGTGGCCTACTGGATCTATCGCATGAATCATTTTATGGGCAAGCGTATCAAATATTCGGGCTGGCAAAATGACAAGGTGATTCGGCTATTTAAAAAAGAGCATTGTGTCTATGAGGATAAAATGGTACATGCCGAAATTATTGCTGATGGTAAAGTGGGTTTCTTAAAAAACAAATTTTTACACAATACCTATATTACCCTAAATCATCATATCGAAAAACTCAATAGATATGCTGCTTGGCAGGCTAGAGATTACGACAAACGCACCTTTAAATTGACCCCTTTTCATTTTGTTATTAAACCGTTTTGGGGATTTTTTAAACACTATGTCATACAAATGGGATTTAGAGATGGTGTGCCTGGTTTGGTAATTAGCTATTTGCACGGTTATGCGGTACTGATGCGCTATGCCAAACTGTGGTTGTATCGCCGTGGGCTCAAGTAATTGATGATACTAGGTCTACAGACTATTTGTAATTTATTATCTTCAAAGGAAAGGTAGTAGTACTACCTCATCGATCTAAGACCCATGTTTACTAAAAATTCTGGCTGGCCAACGATTTGGCTCGATTAGGTCGTTTAACAGACCAGCTGCCTCATGTCAATGTCGGTATTGGAGTCATTATTGCCCAAGTAGGACGGCAACCCCGTTTCGCGAAAGCGTTTTTATCAAATATCAAGACCGCATATGATTTGGAAAAGACAGTTAGAAGCCAAAAATATTTCCTACATATTTTAAAGAACTAGAAAGTGATGATGAGTACTTTCCTTATCAGTAAAAGTACCATGCATTTTGGCCTGTGTACAGTCCTGACTTGCCTGATGAAGTACTCAAAAAGGTGTATTAGAAAAATGTACTTTGTATCATACCTGGTTTGGATCCTTGTGCCTTTGCAGCCTAATTACCAGTTTTCTCGAATCACCGTATTTTTAATATGCATATAGTGATGTAAACTATGCCAGGCATATTGCCCAACATTTTGACGCAGATTGATTTCTCTGTCCCCATCAGGGTGAATAAAACGACGTTCCCACTGTTGGGGAGACAAGGCTTTTAATAAGCGTACGAGTTTATAATGAACGACCTCCAAATGTCGCAGCGACCACTCTACTGGCATTCCTTTGAGGTCGGGAAGATGGGTCCATTTTTTTTCTAAATAAGGTTTTATCACCGGACTGTCTTCAGTTAAAGCCCATTTAAAGCGCGTGTAACTGTGATGATGACTATCGGCCAGGTGATGCACTAGCTGTCGTATGGTCCAACCTTCTGGTCTGTACCGAGTGTCTAACTGAGTGTCTGACATTTCGCTTACTAAGTCTCGTAATTGTGCGGGCATCACCTCTAAGATGGTGATCCACTCGTTCAACTTTTGATCAGAAATAAGATCTGGCATGGTATACTTACCAATAGGGTACTGTAATTTTGTGAGATCTTCCATGCGTTAAAAGTAAAAAAGTGCGCTCGCTAGAGCACACTTTTTTATTAGTACTTATCCACATAAGTGAAGCAAGTGCTATTGCTATCTATTTGACATCCATCAATTCGACATCAAAAATTAGTGTAGCATCAGGAGGAATTACTCCACCTGCGCCAGCACTGCCATAAGCCAAATCTGAAGGAATAACCAGACGAGCTTTGTCTCCAACGCTCATTAGTTGTATCCCTTCATCCCAGCCTGGAATTACCTGTCCTACCCCTAAGGTAAAATCTATAGGCTGATTGCGTTTGTAAGAACTGTCAAATACAGTTCCGTCTGTGAGTTGTCCTTTATAATGTACAGAAACTGTTTTACCCTTTGTGGCAGCCTGTCCATTTGCTTTATGTACAAATTGATAACGCAAACCACTATCAGTTTGATCAAATCCTGCGGCTACCTTTTCTATTTCGGCAGCTTGAGCTGCCTTGGCCTCAGCAATACGTTTGGCTC
>CAZJWI010000098.1:0-2057 GCA_964549485.1 uncultured Flavobacteriaceae bacterium | reverse complement strand
CTCTAATACCCAATTCATGCATACCGTATAATACGCGTCTGTGAACAGGCTTTAAACCATCTCGTACATCCGGCAATGCGCGAGATACAATTACCGACATCGAATAATCGATGTAGGCTGATTTCATTTCATCTTCAATATTAATCGAGATTAATTTTGCTCCTCCGGCCATATAATAAGGATTAGGTTATAGTCAAATTTTACTAGCTAGCAATGTAGGAATTTTAAAGGTTTTTTGGCTGTATTCGCTTTCGCGAAAGCGTACTATTTATTAACAAAATCTCACTGTAATTTTTAATAACTGTCAGGCAATAGACTTGGCAAACTCTCAGTTATTTTAGTAATTGGGTACGAAGTCAATCCAACGGAACGGTTTTTGCCATAGATTGCTTAAATTTACAATAAACGAAAAAGGAAGATTGAAGTATGGATGATAATTTTTCACCAAGAGTTAAAGATGTGATTGCCTACAGCAAGGAAGAAGCCTTGCGTCTGGGTCACGACTTTATAGGAACCGAACATCTATTATTAGGATTGCTACGTGACGGCAGCGGCAAAGCGATACATATCTTGGGCGCACTAGAGGTAGACTTAGAACATTTGCGTCGTAAAGTGGAGATTTTGAGTCCTGCAAATCCCAATATATCATTACAAGGTAATGACAAAAAGAACCTGCATCTAACACGTCAGGCCGAACGGGCGTTAAAAACGACATTTCTCGAAGCCAAATTGTTTCAAAGTTCTTCGATAAATACCGCGCATCTTCTCCTTTGCGTTTTGCGAAATGAAAATGATCCTACTACCAAGCTACTCAATAAGCTCAAGGTAGATTATGACAACGTAAAAGAACAATTTAAAGTTATGATGGCCAGCGAAGAAGACGAGTATATAGAACCTATAAAATCAGAGTCCTTTAGCGATGATGACACCTCTGGCGATGAAGGTCAGAAAGACAATCCCTTTAACACGCCTGCGGGTAATAAAGGAAGTAAGAAAAGTAAGACCCCTGTCTTAGATAACTTTGGACGTGACTTAACTGCCATGGCCGAAGAAAACAAGTTGGACCCAGTGGTAGGTAGATCTAAAGAGATCGAACGTGTCTCGCAAATTTTGAGCAGACGCAAAAAAAATAACCCCCTTCTTATAGGAGAACCAGGTGTGGGTAAATCTGCCATTGCAGAAGGACTTGCCTTGCGTATAGTGCAGCGTAAAGTCTCACGCATCTTATTTGACAAACGTGTGGTGACCCTTGATCTGGCAAGTTTGGTAGCAGGCACCAAGTATAGAGGTCAGTTTGAAGAGCGCATGAAAGCCGTGATGAACGAATTAGAGAAAAATGATGATATTATTCTCTTTATTGACGAGATTCACACCATAGTTGGAGCTGGAGGAGCTACGGGTTCTTTGGATGCATCCAATATGTTTAAACCTGCACTCGCTCGAGGCGAAATACAATGTGTAGGTGCCACCACGTTAGATGAATTTAGACAACACATCGAAAAAGATGGAGCTCTAGAACGCCGATTCCAAAAGGTGATGGTTGAACCCACCACGGTCGAAGAGACCATTGAAATTTTGGAAAACATCAAAGGAAAGTACGAAGAACATCACAATGTAACCTATACCGATGAAGCTATTGCTGCCTGTGTCCATTTGACCAATAGGTATATGACAGACCGTTTCCTGCCAGACAAAGCAATAGATGCCTTGGATGAAGCAGGATCACGAGTTCATATTACCAATATAGATGTACCCAAAAAGATTTTAGAATTAGAGTCCAAATTGGAAGAGGTACGCGAGCTTAAAACGGCTGTGGTTAAAAAGCAGAAGTACGAGGAGGCCGCAAAGTTGAGAGATGACGAGAAAAATCTAGAACGCGAACTGGCTACCGCTCAGGAAAAGTGGGAAGAAGATGCCAAATTGCACAAGGAAGAAGTCTCTGAAAGCAATGTTGCCGATGTGGTGAGCATGATGACAGGTATTCCTGTTAATCGCATTGCACAGACCGAGAGTAATAAACTGGCCGAGCTACCAGCCACTATTAAGCGTAAAGTAAT
>CAZJWI010000097.1:0-30703 GCA_964549485.1 uncultured Flavobacteriaceae bacterium | reverse complement strand
TGGAATTTATGGGATGAATTTTGAATATATACCAGAATTACAATACCGCTACGGTTAATTTGTATTATTGGAGGTTATGTTTGTCCTATTTATCACACTCTTATACCTATTCAATAGCAAGCGTTGGTTGTAGTTGTAACTGGTTTTGGAGCACATTTCTAGTATTGATCATACCATTGAAAATGTTGCTGCATGATATTGTCTTTGTTCTCGTGAATATGTGCTACAAAGGCCTTGGCTACGGTAGATAAATTTTTTGAACTAAGCCAGATCAAATTCCAATTGGTGACGATAGGTAAATCTGTAACAGGTATGATTTGCAGATCTCCCGTATTGAGTTCATTTTTAATCCCAATCAAAGGCATAATCGAAAAGCCCAATCCTGCTATAACAGCTTGCTTTAAGGCTTCGTTGGAGGTAAGTTCTATTTTTTTATAAGTAGAAATTTTGTGAGATGAGATATACCGCTCCATTGCATTTCTTGTGGCCGATCCTTGTTCGCGGTAAATGAGCGGTAACTGTTCAAATTTTTTATGGCTCAATGTCTTGCTAGACATGCTAAACTGTTTTCCGCCTACCAAGTAGAGTTTATTGGCCATTAATTGTACACGTTCTATTTTAAGTTTTTTAGGTATAACCGAAACCATAGCAAAGTCTATCTCATTATTTTCCAAGGCGCGCACTACTTCTGCCTTATTGGTCACATCCATGATGAGGTCGACCCCACTGTGTTTCTGAGTAAATTCACTTAAAAAGTAGGGCATGGCATACTTGGCAGTAGATACGATGGCAATTTTGAGTTTACCCGCCAATTCGCCTTGAAAGGAGAGTGCCTTGTAATTTATCGCAGAGACCTCATCCAAAATCTTTTTGGCGGCAAGTGCTATTTCTTCGCCAAATTCTGTGATGTAAATCTTCCTACCCACAACTTCAAATAGCGGTATATGAAATTGATCCTGAAATTTTTTGAGTTGGATAGATACGGCAGGTTGGGTAAGAAACAGCTCTTCTGAGGCCTTAGTAACGCTTTTGAGTTGGACAATTTTATAAAAAATCTCTAATTGATGGAGGGTGTAGTTCATAACTATTAATTATATAATTGATTATAAATATAAATAAAAATATATAGAAAAGAACATTCATCTTTGCAAAAAAAACATCAGATGATTCTTACTAACAATCCAAAAAATCTATCTCGAGTTATCCCATTACCACAATTAGGAATAGTAAAGGCACCTGTGCTTCAGTGTTGCGTAGCTATGGTGTTATTAGGTGCATATACCACCATTCTTTACTTATCACTTGCCAATGATCTACTCTTTACTAAAGAACTAGTAATAGCCGGAGTCGTTATAGGCGTACTTGCTCTAAATTGGAAGTTAACTACAACAACTCTTTAACCATTATTCTAGCACAGACAGCATTTTTATTTGCTTTATGGATTTACATCTACTTTTTGACAACCTGACCAACCCTGCCTTATTATTTTTCTTTTTAGGAATATTGGCCGTTCAACTCAAGAGCGATCTCTGCATTCCAGAGTCGTCCTCCAAATTTATTTCATTATACCTTTTATTTGCTATCGGTTTTAAGGGAGGGCAAGAACTGTCTCATAGTGAGTTTACCTCAGAAATTTATATTTCGCTTTTGGCTGGAGTTTTACTGGCTATCCTGATACCGATGTACACCTATTTTATACTTAGACGAAAATTTTCTGTATCTAATGCAGGGGCTATAGCCGCGTCATACGGCTCTGTGAGTGCGGTAACATTTGTGACGGCTATTTCGTTTTTGGATATTGAGCAAATATCTTTTGGAGGTCATATGGTGGCTGTTATGGCGCTTATGGAAGCACCTTCGATTATGGTGGGGCTCTTTTTAATTCACATTTTCAAAAAGAACAAGCAAAAGGATGAGGTGTCTCCTAAGAAGGTTTTGCATCACGCTTTTACCAATGGAAGTGTAATGCTTATTCTAGGTAGTTTGGTGATTGGTTATTTGGCCAGCGATGCGCAAGCCGAAGGAATTAAGCCCTTTACAACCGACATATTTAAAGGATTTCTTGCGGTATTCTTGCTGGATATGGGTATCGTGAGTGGAAAGAAATTGTCTGACTTTATAAAAAAAGGGCCTTTTGCCATATTATTTGCCATAGTTATTCCTGTCGTAAATGGTTTGATTGTGGTTATGCTAAGTGGACTTTGGAGTGAAAGCGTAGGCAATCGATTCTTGCTCGCTATTCTTGCTGCTAGTGCCTCCTACATCGCTGTACCAGCCGCTATGAAGCTAGCGGCCCCTAAAGCCAACCCCAGTTTGTATGTATCTATGGCACTGGCGATTACCTTTCCCTTCAATATAACACTGGGTATGCCTTTGTATTTGTATGTTATTCAAAATATATAAGCAAAACTTATATTTAGTATATGTATTATAAATAATAATTAATGAAAAAATAACTTCATCTTTGTACTATTAAATGAACACGATCCTATGGAAACTTTAGAAATCACAACGCCAAACAACATGACTAATCAAAAGATTAAATTAATCGATGGCTGTTTTACAGCCTCAGAAGCGGCCGATATTATTCATGCTGTTCTCGATGTAAAAATTAACTTCCACAAATTACAACGTCTCTCACGTACCGAAGGGAATACAGAAGATAGCTGTACGTATGATAATGGGAGAATAGACGAGTTGATCGCAGAACAAATTCGATCTAAGGAGTTGTTAAAGACCGCCAGACTTGACGGTAAAAATTTGCGCATGACCAGTACCATTTTGATTGAGGTGGATGAGTAAACTATTTGAGCAGTTCTCACGTCCCTGAGAGCTGTTAGAATAATCCAACTGGACGAATGCGAGAAAAGCGGTTTTTAGTCTCTAAACCGCTTTTTTTTGTGAGCTATGCTGATTAGACTTGACGTAATCTGGTGATCATACGCTCGGTCTGATCTGGGTCAATCAAAATGATAGGTTCAGAATAAACAAGAGGCATATTATGACCATAGGAGGCTCTGAGCTCTTTATTGATGGCATGAAATAATAATGATTTTGAAATTCCTTTTAAGATGTACTTTGAATGTGTGATAACCGTTGAGGGGTGCTTAGGGGTCTCATCCAATTCTATAAATTGTGTTTCACTTATCATTGCGTTGGCAATCAGTCTATTTTTTAATAAAAAGCTAGCGATTTCCTCTAGGAGATCTCTTTGGTCAGATACGAGTTGCAAAGTCATCATAAGGCAGGTGTTTTAAGTGTATTAAAGATAAAGTGTTAGAGGAGGAACTATCATAAAAAATAGTTAAACTATCAAAGTTCGATAGTATTACTATTATATTTGTTCTAATAGATGTCAGCATAGATTTTATAGATGGTGAAGCTGCCTTTAAAGAAATAGTATTATTAAATTTATAGTGTACATATTCACATATGTAAAAAACCAATCATGAAAGAAACTATGTCACCCTGGCAACGATTTGTAGGTCTGCTACAAATTGATAGCCGGGATATCAAACAAATATTTTACTATGCGCTCTTTGCTGGGCTTGTTTCCTTATCATTACCCTTGGGTATACAGGCAATAATCAATCTGATTCAAGGCGCTCAAATTTCATCTTCTTGGATCGTTTTAGTGATCTTAGTCACATTAGGGGTAGCCTTTCAAGGAGGACTACAGCTTATGCAGTTTAGGATTTTAGAAAATGTTCAACAGAAGATTTTTACCAGATCTTCTTTTGAATTTGCCTATCGCTTTCCTAAGATAAAGATGAGTGAACTCTACAATTATTATCCGCCAGAGTTGGCCAATCGTTTCTTTGATACATTAACAGTTCAAAAAGGCTTGTCTAAAATATTGATCGATTTTCCTGCTGCCGCGCTTCAGATTATCTTCGGGATTATTCTTCTTTCTTTTTATCATCCTTTCTTTATTATATACGGGATATTGCTAGTACTTTTAATCTTTGTCGTATTTCGCTTTACGGCCAGAAAAGGTTTACAAACCAGTCTAAAAGAATCGAAGGGGAAGTATAAGGTAGCTCACTGGATACAAGAGGTAGCTAGAACCTTGATTAGTTTTAAATTATCTGGTCGCACCCATTGGGCCATGTCCAGAAATGATCAATTAACTAGCGAATATCTGGACGCCCGAGAGAGCCATTTTAAAATACTGGTTATTCAATTTATCCAGATGATTGGTTTTAAAGTCCTTGTGACTGCGGGATTATTAATTATTGGCGGACTATTAGTGCTTAATCAGCAAATGAATATCGGGCAATTTGTAGCTGCCGAGATTATCATTCTCTTAATAATTGGTTCTGTGGAGAAGTTGATTAAAGGTTTAGAAACCTTTTATGATGTGTTGACCTCTTTAGAAAAAATTGGACAAGTGGTCGATAAAGAATTAGAGATGCAGGAAGGTATAGACCCTTTTGAAACTTCTAATCCACTACACATACAGTTAGATGACGTTGCCTTTACAACCAAAGATAATTTTCAGGTCTTACAGTCTGCCACCTTTACTATTGTAAAAGGAGAGCGTATTGTCCTTACTGGACCTTCTGGTTCTGGAAAGACAACGCTGCTCAAGATCATCTCAGGACTGCTCACTCCTACAGCTGGCTCGGTTTATGTTAACGACACTTCAATGCGGGGTATTTGGCCCAATAGATATCGCACCCAAGTGGGGCAGGTATTGCCAGAGCAATATCCTTTTGAAGGTTCTATTATCGACAATATAACCTTTGGAGATCCCGAAATTTCTCAAGACTGGCTCAAGGAAGTCTTAAACAATGTAGGGCTTATGTCTTTTGTGAAACGACAGCCCAATGGATTAAAAACAATGATATACCCTGAAGGCCAACAGATTCCGTATACGATTTCTAAGAAAATTGTTTTGGCGCGAGCCATTGTACACGAGCCACAGTTGCTGTTACTAAAGGATCCGTTAGAACATTTTGATCAAGAAGAGGCGCGCAGTATTATACGCTTTATCAGTGACCCGGAGCGTCCGTGGGCGCTAGTCGTTTCGTCGCGAAATGCTTTATGGAGTAATATGTGCCAGAGACAACTTATTATTGAAAACGGCATTGTAAAAGACAAAAATCATGCTTAATATTTCGAATAATCAGCTCAACAAAAAGGTCACTCTAGCGCCCTATCAAGCACATGCCAAAGCGTTTAGAAATACCCACTACAAATACTTTAATCGTTTCTTGAAGATTTTTGCGCTTACAGGTATTGTAATTCTGTTTCTGCCCTGGACTCAAAATGTGACAGGGAATGGGTTTGTGACCACCTTGACACCAAGCCAACGTCCTCAAACCATACAGTCTCAAATACCCGGTAGGGTAGAGGCCTGGTTTGTCAAAGAGGGTGACTATGTCAAAAAAGGGGATACCATTTTATACATCTCCGAGATAAAGAATGAATATCAGGATCCTAGATTGGTAGAACGTACCAACCAGCAGCGCGATGCCAAGAGCCGATCTGTGGTTTCTTATGCTTCCAAAATAGATGCCTTAGAAAATCAAATTGCAGCCTTGCGTCAAGAGCGAGCTCTCAAACAGTCGCAGGCCAATAACAAACTGCGTCAGGCCGAGCTTAAGGTGACTAGCGATAGTATTGATTTTCAAGCGGCCAAAATCAATTTTGAGATTGCAGAGAGACAGTTTAATCGTGCCGAAACCCTACAAAGTGAAGGCTTAAAGTCTGTCGCAGATGTTGAGGCCAAACGCTTAAAACTTCAAGAAACTCAGGCCAAATTGGTATCTCAGGAAAATGACTTACTCGCCAGTCGTAATGAAGTGCTCAACGCCCAGTTGGAAATAGGACGTATCACCGCGTCTTATGCCGATAAAATTGCCAAGGCGAGTAGTGAACGCTTTACGGCCGAATCCAATCAGGCAAACACAGAGGCCGAGGTAACCAAACTCGAAAATCAATCTGCGAATTATCAGATAAGAAATGATCTCTATTATATCACAGCCCCTCAAAATGGGTATATCAATAAGGCTATCATTGGAGGAATAGGCGAAACTTTTAAAGAGGGACAAGAATTAGTAGGAATAATGCCTGCAAATTATGACGTTGCGGTAGAAACTTTTGTCGACCCAATCGATTTGCCGCTTATCCACCTGGGAGAAGAAGTTCGTATTCAGTTTGATGGATGGCCCGCTATTTTCTTTAGCGGCTGGCCCAATGTATCTTTTGGTACTTATGCAGGCGAGGTAGTGGCAATAGAGCGTTTTATTAGTGATAACGGTAAGTTTAGAATTCTTATCGCTCCCGACCCCAATGAGAATCCCTGGCCCGACCAAGTTCGCGTAGGTTCTGGGGCATATACGATTGCTTTGTTAGAAGATGTGCCTATTTGGTATGAATTATGGCGTAAACTCAATGGGTTTCCTCCTAATTATTATCGTCCAGACAACGCCACTAAAGATCAAAAGAAAAAGTAATGACTACATTGATGAGACTATTGGTCATAAGCTTTGTTTTTGCTTTCGCGAAAGCGGGATTAGCACAGGTTGAACCCACAGACCAGTTGCAGGTCATGACCTTTGAGGAATATCTGGCTTATGTAAAAACCCACCATCCCTTGGTCAAACAGGCCAACCTTACCTTAAGTGTGGGAGAAGCAAGTCTGTTGCGTGCTCGTGGAGGTTTTGATCCCAAGGTGGAAGTAGACTACGACCGAAAGAAGTTTAAAAGCACTGAGTATTACGATCAACTCAACGCAACCTTTAAAGTGCCCACATGGTATGGCGTAGAGTTTAAAGCGAATTTTGAAGAGAATACTGGAGCCTTTCTCAATCCCGACCTTACTGTGCCCGAGGGTGGATTGTATAGCGCAGGGGTGTCCTTTTCACTAGCGCAGGGTTTTTTGATCAATGATCGTATGGCCGATCTAAAAAAGGCACGTTTTTTTCTTGATCAGACCCAAGCCGATCGAGACTTACTTATTAATAATTTACTGTTTGAAGCGAGTGCAGCTTATTTTGAGTGGTTAGAAGCGACCAATGAGTTAGGCATTTTTGAGCAGTTTTTGGAGAATGCACAAATACGTTTGGATGCGGTTACTCGAAGTGTTGCCGAAGGTGACAAAGCGGCTATCGATATTACAGAGGCACGCATAGCTGTACAAAACCGGGCTTTGAGTTTGGAAGCAGCCCAGTTAAAACAACGCAAATCTGCCTTAAAGGTGAGCAATTTTCTTTGGCTCAATAGCATACCAATGGAGTTACAGCCTGATATAGTGCCCGTGCGGCCTACCCTTGATGTGTTAGAAGCATCCTTATTGCTTATTGGTGCCGATGCAATGGATGAGCTATTAGTCAATCACCCCAAATTGCGTAGTTTGGATGCTAAGATTGATGGGCTTACCGTAGATCGCGCATTAAAGCGAAATAAATTATTGCCTAAACTCGACTTGCAGTACAATTTTTTGACTCCAGAAGGCGATAGACTAAATACCCTTAATACGGCAAACTACAAGGCCTTTGTCAATTTTAGTTTTCCATTGTTTTTGAGAAAGGAGCGGGGTGATTTACGTCTGGCCAATGTTAAACTGGAAAGCACCAACTTTGAACGTACTAATGCCGCTTTGACGATACAGAATAAATTTAATGCCATACAAACCGAGTTGGTATCTCTGGACAAACAAAACATTCTTATTGACGCCATTGTCAATGACTATATTACTCTGGTACAAGCCGAAGAACGCAAATTTTTTATAGGCGAGAGTTCTTTGTTTTTGATTAATTCACGAGAACAAAAACTCATAGACGCCCAATTAAAAGCAAACGTACTCCAGATAAAGCGTTTGTTGACTTCTGCCAAATTATACAATGCCTTAGGTATCGCCGACCCAGTTACAGATTAATCAAATAGTCTAGAGACCATCCATAAAAAAAGCCCGAATCAACGGGCTTTTAATTTAAATTACTTGTGTGGGTTTACCGTGAAGGCGCTTTTCAATCTTGCGCTTTTTGGCAGTTAATCGTTTCATCATATCCATAAGGTTAGCATCCTTATTCTCCTTATATATTTCGTTAATCGCTAATATGAGACGCTTGGCCTCTCTTGAGGCAGATACGCGGTCACTTGTAGACATATTACTCATCTTGGCGTTTTCGAAAGCGAGGGCTTCATTCAAAATTTCCATACTGATAGTTTTTCTTAAAGTTAAATGGTAAACGTTAATATCACAATTAGATTGCATTGATTGTTCTTATATAAGCATAAGGTAAAATAACCGTTATACCATGACTATGGTGCCTTGATTAGACCTATATACTTGGCAGAGTGAGTTGTGACATATTAGCGTAGTCGTACATAGTCTACTCAACTTACACTTGCCTTGTACTCCATCCTCGCACGTAATGTCTTCTATTATGTATAATGACTAAAGTTCAATGAGTCAGGAACTATTTCGCGAAAGCGTTATTTTAATTAACCGATTTAAAACCGCAGTCCAAAACCAAAGGTAAACCGAAGGCCTTCATCGCTATTAAAAAGGTTAAAATTACCTTGAATAGCATCGGCAGCAGTGACCCATAACCCGCCACCGTAATCATTATGCCAAACTCGCGAGGTCTCCTGTGGTGTCCAAACACGGCCAAGATCTCCACCTATATATACTCCAAATTGTAGGGGTAGAAATTTCGTTTTAAACTCCCTAAACGCATATCTTAAATCTGCGCTGCTTACCAATGCAGTCTTCCCAGTAAATCGCTCATTTCTAAATCCTCTTAATCCAGAATCTCCTCCTATACTAGCCGCCTGATAGAATAAATAATCACTTCCTATTCTAAATTGAGACCGAACATCGGTTTTAAGGACCAAACGTCTATCCTTTGAAATGGCATTATAAAATCCAAGATCGGCATTAAAATACCCAAAGGTATTTTTGGTATCGCCAATATCAGTTTTCACTCCAGCAGTGGTATAAAAGGTCATCGCTCGAGTGGGTGTAATGCGCGAATCAAAACTTTCATAGCGGTAATTGGCTTCTACACCACCAAAGTATTGACGATCATAAAATGACGTATTGACATTGGCTGGTCTAAAATTTTCGATAAATCGATTGGGTGACTCTCCCAATTTTATCCCCTCAAACACCATCTGAAAACCATAGTCACTACCAAAATTACCTTTTTTACTGATCCCGATATGTGCCGAATAGATACTAGTTTTGACTCTATTAAAGTCTAAAGACCGCTCTTGATCTGGATTAACGGTCTGATTGCCAATACCAAAAAAGTTATTTGTAAAACTATCTGAGGTGGCACGGCCTCCTACTTTTAAATTCCAATCTCCGTAAAGATGTGCAAAAGTTCCTTCATAGGTCAAAGAAAATCCATTGGTCGCAAAGAAGTATCCAGCATCTATTGTATGTTGGGTAGTAAATGGGTTGCGGTGAAATCCTTTCTTTGTAGTAATTTTTTGCAACCCTAAAATGAGGCCATCATCTGGATTAAAACCAATGCTGGGGGTCAGGGCACCACTTTTCTCGATATTCTTATTAAAATCAAAAAGATTGGTTTTGTAAATATCTGTCAACTGAATCTTTGCGCCATTGTTTTCTTGAATCGTATTCTCTTTGGATTTGTGGTCATAAACTCGGATGCGTCGCCCATTTTTTATTATATAGGTATCCTCATCTTGACCACCTATAATTCGTGTAAATATCGGATTGTTGGCCTTACCTCTTACCTCTATTATGTCTTTGTCGTCAAGGGCATAAATCCATAATTCTTTTGTTTGATCTTTGTCAAAAGTGCGATCTACGATTACCTCGGCTTTCTTTCCGTCAATGATTCTTGAGATTTTAACGGTTGTTTTTTTGTTGCCACTGCGCACTACTTCGATATAATCGTCTTTGTCTGTACCGGTAAGAATGACTAAATCATTTAAGTAGTTGGCATACCGTTTAGCAATATTTTCAATGTTTTGTAACCTGCCCTCGAACGCAGTTTTAATTTCGGCTAGTGTCTGATCTTGAGCGGCCTTAGGGACATTGGCAAAGGCTTCATCTATCACTGTTTGAGTAATCTGTTCTTTTAGAAACTTGGCCTCTGCCAGCCATACGTCTACGCCAGATTGTTGAATCAGTACTTTGTCGAGTTTGACCCCGGCCTTATTGATCCACTCTACATCGTCTAGTGTAGCATCATAAACTTGTAACTGATTGGACGAGCCAGAAAGTGTTCGCATCACATCTAGAATGGCACCGTCAAAATTTGAAAACACTTGATCCCTATCTCTTGGTATAGGTCTAAAGAGTTTATCTCCATTATCTTGATCAAATTGCGCCCATCTCCATTGATCTTGATGCCTGTCCCAATCTCCAAGCAGCATATCAAAAAGTCGAGCCCTGATAAAGGAGTGTTCATCGATCTTGTACTTTTCGTCTTCTCTTATTTTAGAAATGATGTCATGGGTACTTTCTATATCATCGGCATAGCCAAAATTGCGCTCGTTGGTATAATTTTCTTCAGGACGCTCCTCGATGATATATAACTCATCACCATAATCGTAATTGTAATCGCCTAAATAAGCATGTTTTGGGATATAATATAATTTAGGATTGGTGTGATATACCTGAGCGGCATCAGACAATTTTGGCACTACCAGAAAAGCATAGGGATGCGCAGCCGTATAAAAATCGAGTATCATATCCTCGATAAAGGTCTTGTCATAATCGTCTTCGATATAACTATCTTGAAATAAAACAGTTTGCAAATATTGCGTAGCACTTTTGCGTAGCGCCCGCATATTGAGCTCTCGCCCGTCAGCTTTCCGCAAACGCAATGACCTGGTTTGGTGCCCACCACCTTCTCGCACAATTTCCAAACCGCCATAAAGCGTATCTAAGGTGGCAACTTGCGCAGTAACTGGCGTGCTGTACAGATCTCTATAGCGTTCTCCCAGAAGTAGCTCATGAAAGCCAGACTTCTCTGTTTCATCTACAGAATAGATAGAGGCCTGAGTTTGCACTGGAAATAGGTTGGGTAGGGTAGCGGTGTCAAAAAGATCCCTATTCTTGGGAAGTACTTCTTTGCGATATAACAGTTGGGGCTCACCTTGTTTTTCTCCATAAAATTCGACCCACACACTACCGTCTTCAAAAATGTAGAGCTGTGCAAAGCCCTGCTTACCATAGGCAAAGAGGCCGTCGTTATTTAGGGCAACTACGGCTTCTTTTGCCCCAGAACCACTTACTATCTGCTTGATACGATTGTGCTCGATATACTGCAGGGTATGTTCATGTCCAGAAGCCACGACGATATTGTCATATTCTGAGCATAAGGTCTCCAAGCGTTTCATCAATTCATTATAACGTTCATTAAAACGATCTTGGATAGAAATACCGCCTTGGGTTCTTATCTGAGCAACCAAAGATCCTAAAATGGGAAGGGGGATATTAGACTGGGTAGGGTATAGATGTTTACCTGCAGAGAAAAAGCCACCGTGCAAACCATTGGTAAACATGGGATGATGCATCGCTAGTATAACGCGTTTGCTCTGCGCCTTTTTTAGTTCTCCTTCTAATTCTGCTAGAAATCGGGTTCTAGTCTTTATTGGACAGTGGTCGTTGATTGTTGGATTGTTATTCCAATTTTCTAAATACCACTGCGTATCAATGATTATAAGTTCTACAGCCTCGCTTATTTCAACGGTTTTTAGTGGGCATCCTTCTTCTGGTAGGAAAGTATTTTTGCCCAAGGCATCTTCTATGTATTCTTCTTGACGGGCCAAACCCTCTAAACCATCGGCGTACCAATCGTGGTTTCCTGGGATAAAGATAGGAGTCCCTTTAAATTCTTTGACAGCGTCAATTTGAGCATCTAAGTGATTTTTGGCATATGCATAGCCTTTGTTGCCTTTCGCCGGAAGGCCAGCTGGATAAATATTATCCCCCAGATAGATGGTAAAATCTTCTTTACTGTGTCCTTTCTGAAGGTGTTTTTTAAAAGTGGCCAAGGCCGTAGACATACCGCCAAGAGGTGATTTTCCGGCATCGCCTACCAAAAACACACGTCGATGCAGGTCTTTGTCAGGCAAATCGGGGAGGGTGTAGTCTAAGTCGCTAAATTGTAGTTTTTTAGAAGCACAACTACTGAAAAGAGTGCATATAAAGACAAAAAGAGCTAATTTATAATTCTGCATATTAAAAGTAAACGATTATATTTATAATATACCATCTAAAGACAAAAACAACAATTATCAAAATGTCAGCATTAATCGATTCTACATTAGAGTATATAAAGGCGCTATTTAAAGAGGAGTTTCCTAACACCTTTACCTATCACAATATCGATCATACATTGATGGTATGGGAAAATACAAAAGAAATAATTGAGAATTCTGAAATTGATGCTAAAGAAGCAGAATTAGTATCAATAGCATCACTATTACATGACATCGGTTATTACATAGTGCGTGATGGTCACGAGGAGGAAAGCGTTAAACTAGCATATACGTTTTTAACCAATCAAGATATGTCTCAAGAACATATTGAGACTGTTTGTGATTTGATACGCGCCACCAAACACGATCGCAAGCCAGAAAATGAGCTGGAAGCCATCATTAAGGATGCCGATACTGCCCATGTAGGCACTAAGGACTTTAGCAAATACAGTGAACTTTTGCGTATGGAATTGGAGCTTACTGGTACCAAGACCTACACCAAAGCCGAATGGCGAGAAAACTCTTTGGGATGGCTTACTGAGGAGCACGAGTTTTATAGCGCTTACGCCAAAAAAGAATGGAGCAAACGCAAACGGAAAAATATTGCCAAATTGATGAAGGCAAAGCTGAAGAAACGCTCCAAAAAGCAAAAAGAAATCATCAAGGCAAAGTATAAGGCCAAGTTTAAGAATGAAAGTTCGGAAAGAGGAATTCAGACATTATTTCGAGTGGCCTTACGCAATCATATTAAGTTAAGTGATATCGCCGACACCAAAGCCAATATATTGTTATCGGTAAATGCGATTATCATATCGTTGGTACTGTCTAATTTGATTTCCAAATTAGACAATCCGTCCAATCAATATATGATTGTTCCTACAATTATTTTTGTCCTTTTCTGTATTGCTTCAATTATTCTGAGTATTCATGCCACTCGTCCCAATGTGACACAAGGCGAGTTTACAAAGGAAGACGTGAGGAATAAAAAAGTCAATCTTCTGTTCTTTGGTAATTTTCATAAGATGGAATTAAAGGATTTTGAATGGGCCATTGGCGAAATGCTCGAAGAGCGTGATTTTATATACACTTGTCTAACAAAAGATCTCTATTTCTTAGGAAAAGTACTCAATGAGAAATATCGCATTTTGCGAATTACCTATACTATATTTACTATAGGAATCATTGTATCTGTCATCGCATTTGCTATCTCCTTTAGAATGCAAGCAACATAAATGACCTTATCGTCATATCAAATGATTTATATAGCCCCAATCTGTATCTTTTAGGTCAACATTAACAAGGAACTAGTCTTTTATTGTTATTTTCTTTAGTATGAGCTCGTAAAATCGACGATGTTAACCAGTAAATCAATTCTGGTACACCAATTGATTTACAATAAAAAAAACTAAAGAAACATGACAATGACAATGAAAGCAAAAATGAAAATGAGATTGACAATGAAAACGAGGGTAAGGAACTTCCTTTTGATCATTTTGCTTATAGGTTTTAATTTTCAAGCAATGGCACAAGAACCAATACCCGTAGCGGTAGATGGTCAAGTCAAGCCTATTTCAGAATTAAAAGATGAACACTTACAAGAGTTATTAACACAACAGTTAAACTCCAATCAAAAGTGGAAACGGCTTATCAAAAACAAAAAACTATCTATTGGTATAGTTGATTTGAGCAACCCTGAAGATGTACGCTATGCGGGTGTCAATGATGATTATATGATGTATGCAGCGAGTTTGCCTAAAATCGCCATATTGTTAGCCGCTATGGATGCTCTAGAAAATGGTGAACTAGCCGATACCAAAGAGATACGTGAAGATCTTCGGTTGATGATCAGTAAATCAAATAATCGCGCATCCACTCGAATGATAGACCGTTTAGGATATGCCAAAATTGAAGCCGTCTTACGCGCTCCTGAAACCAAGTTATATGACGAAACTGTAGGTGGAGGTTTGTGGGTAGGCAAGCGGTATGCGGCAGGAGGAAAGAGACATCCTGACCCTTTAAAGGGTTTAAGTCATGCGGCAACTACAAGACAGGTATGTAGTTTTTACTATCAATTGGTTATGGGCAATTTGGTCTCAGAAAAACGTTCAAAAGAGATGTTGGAAATTTTAAAAGACCCCGCCTTGCACCATAAGTTTGTTAGTGTGCTGGACAATCTTGCCCCAAAAGCTAAGATCTATCGCAAATCTGGATCATGGAAAAATTATCATTCGGATTCAGCCCTTGTCTGGGGCCCACAACGCCAATATATAATTGTTGCCCTGGTTGAAGATGGATTTGGAGAGCAGGTAACCCGCAATTTAGTAAAGCCGTTAGATAAGGTATTACAGGCGTCAAAGGCTATCCATTAATAGACTATTATTTATGTTAAGGAAAATGATTAAAAAGACCTTTGGATTAAGAGATGGAGAATTAACCATCTCTTTTTTAATGCAATTATTTATCTTTTTAATCATTACTGTTTTGTTAATGGTTAAACCTACGGTGAATGCATTGTTTCTCTCTGCCTTAGGTGCCAGTCATCTGCCTTATGCCTATCTCCTGGTTGCATTTACTGCTGTGGTATCTGCCTATTTTTACAATAAGGCGGTGCGCAAGATTTCACTTATTCGATTGATCAATATCACTTTAGTGATTTGTAGTGGTCTCTTTTTTGTGTTAAGTGTGTTCCTCCATAGAGGGCAGGTACCCTCTTGGGCACTGTATTTCTATTATTTGGCGGTTGCTTTATTTGCCGTGGTTACTACTTCCCAATTTTGGATTTTGGCTAATATGGTTTACAATTCTAGAGAAGCCAAGCGTTTGTTTGGTTTTATTGGTGCGGGAGCCATAGCCGGTGGAATTTTTGGAGGCTATTTAACTAGTTTGATTGCAGCGGCTTTTGGTAACAAAATTGTTATCGCTACAGCCGCTGTCCTCTTGTTGATGTGTATACCCATTGTCTTAAAAATATGGCAGTTGCGTATCAGAATCATGAATGCCTATGTGCGTAAACAAAAGAGAATGAATGAGGTGACCAAAGAACAACCCTCATGGAAAATTATATCAAAATCCAAGCATCTTAGCTATCTGGCCATCATCATGGGGGTAAGCGTGGTCGTTGCAAAACTTGTTGATTTTCAATTTAGCGATTTTGCACATCGCGTCATCACAAATCCTGAAGACCTGGCGTCTTTTTTTGGATTTTGGTTTTCAACCTTTAATGTCATTGCCTTACTGCTACAATTGTTTTTAACCAACCGTGTACTCAGTAAATTAGGTGTTTCATCTACACTACTCATTCTACCCTTGGGTATAGCTATAGGTAGCTTGGTCTTTTTAACCTTTCCCATACTAGGTGTACTCATTGCGATTAAAGGTATCGATGGCAGTTTTAAACAATCTGTAAACAAGGCCGCCTTTGAATTGTCTATAATGCCTATACCGCTCAATATAAAAAATCAGGCCAAATCATTTATTGATGTAGTTGTAGACAGTGTAGCCACAGGTTTGTCAGGATTTCTTTTGCTTTTTGTGATCAAAAAACTAGCATTGAGTACCTCATACGTAACGGTGATAGTGATCTTCTTTGTATTTGTCTGGATCTTGTTTATCTATAAGCTTCGCGAGGCGTATTACGAGTCCTTTCGGGCAAACATTCAAGATAGTATCTTAAAAAGAAACGATGCTTTAAACACTAGTGGAAAACAAGAAACAACTATTACAGCTGCCAGACGCATCTTAAAAGGTGATGACAATCAGGC
Source organism: uncultured Flavobacteriaceae bacterium (assembly GCA_964549485.1). Classification (GTDB taxonomy): domain Bacteria; phylum Bacteroidota; class Bacteroidia; order Flavobacteriales; family Flavobacteriaceae; genus Dokdonia. The sequence continues at coordinate 14,747 of CAZJWI010000097.1, read as the reverse complement.
AATTATTGCCTTATTGGATCGCTTGGAGACTTACAAAATCAAAGCACTCAAATCATCTATAGTTGATTTGTTTGATCAACCATCTCCCGATATAAAAGTAGCAGCCCTTGGTGCTTTGGAGTCTTATCCACAAGCGCTTAGTTTGGAAACTGTCCAATTACTAATACACGAAAAGAATGATGATTTGGTCGTAGCCGCGATGGAATTTTTATTACACCGTCATGATGTCAATAACACAGATTTTTTTGAAGCGTATCTCGATCATCACAGTCCTTTTATTTCGCATGCAGCCCTACTGTGTTTGTCAAAAGAATCGGTGCAAAATCAAAAATTGGCCTTTCAATTTAAACTAGAAGAGCGACTTAATAAGAGAATAGCCGGTATTGAAAACTCAGACCTTAAACTAAGAGATACCCAACGTGCCGAATTATTAATTACCATTGGATATGCGCGTATTTCGAGTTTTTACCCTATTATCGAAAGCTACTTGAGCAGCGATAATAGCTACCTGAGAAAACATGCGATAAAAGCTGCAGGTATTAGTATGCATCCACCATTTATACCCCTGCTGCTGCAGCAACTTGCCTTAAAAACGTTTCGCTCTAAGGCAACAAAAGCTTTACGTAATTACGGCCCGGGTATTACTGGTACGATTATCAAGTTGGATAAATCTGAAGACTTTAACGACAAAGTCAAACGCTATATACCTCGCGTTGTTGAATCGTTCAAATCACAGGAGGCTATTCGTATTTTAATGCGATTACTTAGAAGCAATGATTTTGTAATAAGACAGCAGGCATCTACTTCATTATTGCAGCTGTATAAACAGTTTGGAAATTTAAAGTTCAATACAAAGCGCTTAAAAGCTGTAGTTAAAAACGAGTCACGTCATGTAAAAAATGCTTTTGTGGTCAAAAACTATCTGGAGAGCTTGTTGGCTCACTCGTCCGACAATATGATGGCTGGTGATATTGCGGCTGAAGCTGATGAGCAAATGGCCCGAAGGCAGATAGTCGAAATTCTCGGAGAACAGATTGAAACAAGTTTAGAGACTATTTTTAACCTACTTGGGATTCTTTATAATACTGATGATATGAAAATCACCTACCATGGGCTTAGAAGTGAGCAAAAAGAAACCCGCGTTAATGCCTTAGAATTTTTGGACACTTTTTTAAAGGGACCTATAAAATACAGGCTAATTCCTATCGTTGACTTTTACATAGCCACCGATCCAAATATAAATCTACTTCAAAAAAAGTCGCTTACTGATAGAGCGTATCTCTCGCTATTGGTAAGAAGTAGAGGCAAACGTATAAAGCTAAAAGTACTTGAACTTATAGCAGCCATAAACGATCCAAGCTATAGTTCTTTAGTCAAGTCGCTACAAAATCATCGCAATAGCCGTGTTCGCGTTCAGGTCGAGAAGACACTCGCTATACTTAATAAGTAGAGAAAAGATTAGTCATTTGAACCTCCGTCGCCTTCTCCATCGTCGTAATTCTCGTCTATGACGTCATTAGTAGTAGCGTTATTTTCAGTGATGAGATCATCTATTTTGCTAGCGAGATACATATGAGCTCCGGCCGAATTCTTGTTAAGTACATTACTCATCAAACACACGATATAATTCGTTCCATTTTGATGTTCTACAGTGATTACAGAATTCATATAATTAAAGACATTACCGGCATAACTACTACAATCAGGATTTTTTTCACGATCGCACTTATAAAAGCTACCAGATTTAAAGTAGACCGCGGCACTGTCCAGTCGATTTGATTTTGCATAGCGAATACGTCTGTCTGTAAGGTAAAGCAGTCGTTTCATTTCTAAACTAGAAGCATAATCTACTACTTTTCCTTGCTCAAGCTTAACCAAAAATTTCATAAGTCCTTTGGGAGTACCTATACTACCTCCTTTGCGACCAACGTACCTACCTGCCGGACGAGTAAACATTCCGCCCAAACGCCATTCGTCCTCAGTAATTCCTAAAGCTCTTAAAGGTTCATTGACCACTGTATTTGCCAAGTTAGTAAGCGAGTCACGTGGAGTTTCCTTAAAATAATTTTCTGCACGTTCTTCGGTTAGATCGACATATTCTGGGCCAAAGGCAGCCATAAGCATGGCTTCTCGATACATCACACTTGCAGCGCCATTATTACTGACCGATACCATATGGTCAAGCCACTCGTAAAGTGAAAACACATCCGAGGCCTGTACACGTCTTTTGGTCAACTTATCTTTTTCTATGTCATAAACTGGGATGGTGTGATGGTCTCCAGTACCCCAATAACGCGCAGATACTTTTATATCCTTTAGATACATCACCCGTTCTTCAAAAGACTCAGGGCAGACCTTAGCCATTTGAGTAAAAACGGCATTAAGCACCGCCAGTTTACCCACACTCCCAGGTTGATATCCTACATTTTCGCGATGAGCAGCATATTTCAAATTGTCTGGATCTGTCATATCTAGTACAGCAATAGAGTAGGCTCCAGATGGAATAAGTCTTTTAATAGCTCTAGTAAATTCTGGATCTTCTTTGAGCAATAATCCTACACTGTCTTGATCTATGGTCTTTAGGTTAAGTCCTATCTCATCTAGCTTTTTATAAGCCCCGTAAGGAATTCGGTTGTAGGGCACACTATCTAGTTGCATTTGTCTTAACTGATATAGCCTCTTGATTCCCGTGCGCTCATAGCCATCGATAGGGTAGTGGCTAATACCTAAAGTGGCGATAAGAATAAATCCGATTGAAATATATAATAGATTTTTCATAATTAGTCGATTAAGGTTTGCATAGACACAGCCGATTGGCCTGCAATAGCTGGTGTGATTGTGCTCAGATATTCAGAGCTTTTTGCATCTTTATTTTCTACGAAAGGTCGTATTTGAAATAGCCAAAGTTTATCGTCTTTAAATCCAAATTCGACGTCAAACGCTTGGTGACTTTCTGCGGTGTCACTCGTCATTTTGGTTCTCACTTTATCGGCAATGTCACGAATATCACTGATGTTTTTGGCATTGAGAATAGGCAATTCAAATGAAGTATAATAATGACGAGTACCTCCCGAGGCAGGAAGACGGATATAATCGGGTTGTCTGGCAGGAGCTAGTAGTCTATTTGATGTGGCGGTTATAAGCCGGGTCTCGGCAGACTGCCCATCAACAGCACCGCCAGCGCCGCGACTAAAGGCAACCGTCAAATCGTCTTCTCCTCCCGCATTAATCCCTTTGGTGATCATTACTCCAGAATAATCAACATCGACACTAGGAATTATCAATATAGACGGAAATACATTCTCTGGATTAGAAAGGTATTGCTGCCGCCATTTAAAACTTCGCTCTGTATATGCCGAAGCCCATACTTGCTTTATACCTTGAAGTATAGATTTCTCATCTCTAATATTAAATAGCGTCAAATTGAGACCAGCGCCAGTAAATTCTTTGAGATCTTCCATATTGGTATCACTTCTCAAAAACACAGGTACATTGCCCATTGATTGATTAAAAGCAGTTTTAAACTGCTGTCTGAGATCCTGAACAAACCGAGGGTTCAATTCGATTTTCAAGATGGCTTTGTGTAGTGTCTCTAGTTGTTGTAATTGATAGGAAACGATCGACTCTTTAGAGGCCTGTTGGTTTTTCATTGATTCCGCTTTCGCGAAAGTGTTATTAAGAAAGCCCCAATAGGACGTGTTTTGTCCTGGCATGGGCTGCTCCATATGGGCTCTAAATACCCCAAATGGAATAATCAGACCCTCTACAACATGTTCTGGAAACAATTGTTTTAAGGCGCCCAAATTGGCTGCTTTTGGACCACAGAGTTTACCAGAATCGCTGGCGGTTACCTCCCGCATATTCACCACTTTTTGTACATCGAGTCTTATATCATTGGTGGGTACCTCGATGATATCCTTGCTGCGCTCTTTCTCGTCAAAGAGAAGCCGCTCTTGTGGTGTCATCTCTTCTTCTAATTTGAGAATGGCATTCCCTTTAGGTGAAACCGCATAAAATACCATTTGGTCATCGTACTTTTTTAAAGCTAGTAGATTATCTTGGGATAAGGCGGCGTTTGGGATTCCGAGGTTTCTAGCTAGTAATTGAACATGAGAAACCAAATTACCTTCGGAGACGGTCATAATACCGGCTACGGGTTTAAGATCTGAAGGTGGTCGCTGAAAGATGTAAATATTATCTGTGCTTACTTCTACTGCATCTGGATTGCCTTCTACAACTACAAGTTTGCCATAGGCATACCCTGGATTGAGCCCTCTGATACTTGACTGAGACGATATATCCATGACTTTGTTCTCCATTTTGGATGCTCTAGCCACAAATTTCCCTAATCTGGCCACAGTCTCTCCAAGACTTAAAGCGACGCTACTACGTACTCTATCATCTATAAATCCATAGGCTAAGGGTTCAAATTGGGCATAGGTGGCTACGGTTTCATCATAGTTTGATTTGACCATGGCCGTGCTCCACTCGACACTGCTTCTGCCCAGGTTTAAAAGCTCATTAAGTTGTTCAAAAGTAAGGCTGTCCTGCAACTGGAAATCTGATAATTGTCCTTGTAAGCTTTGGTATTCCCAAATCTCAATTAGACCGGTACCTGCTGCTGCGCATACTAATGCATTTAGTTTTTGAATGAGCCCATCTAGAGTATTGGGTTTCCAATTTTGTACGGCTTGAAGCAAGATATTTTCAAATTCATTAGATAAATCTAATAAGGCAAGTCTATTGGATGCTTGCTCAAATTGGGGGATATCTTGTCTAATGCGATAGAGGAGCTGAGAAAGTTCAATGACTAACTGCTTTGGATCTTGGGTTTGTTTATTACTCTTGAGAAAAGTGAGAATTTCTTTAGTGAGCGGTTGTTGTTCAGAAATTTGCGAGGTCTCTTTATAAAGCTTATCAAAATCTACAGCAGCATAAAAGCGTTCCATAGTTTTTATTAACTCCTCAAAGTCTTGCACCGCATCACTCGCAAGTTTAGCTCTATTTTGCGAGAGATAATTTTTTACCAGATTAATATCCGTCTCTTGTGGTTGCCCGTGAATTTTGATGCGGATGTCCATAAAGGAGGGATGCTCCTCGGCCAATAATTTAGATTCGACACGCATTTGTTGGGCTAGGTTAGTATCTCCGCTATGTGGGATGTCTTTTAGCGCCTGGCCAATTAAATAATACTGCTCTTTTAAAAATGATGTATCTCTTAGCACAGCCTCAAAGAAGGCTTTTCCCCAGGCTTGTTCATCTTCGCTCTGAAAAGCGCCGCGATAATATTGTGCACGTCTTAAGACCCATCCGTTATCTACACCTGCCAAATATTTATTGAGTTGGTACTGTTTTAACCGGCTGTAGTGATTTGGTCTATCCAAAAATTCAGACTGTGTAACTCCAGCCAGGATTTCACCAAAGAATAAATGATTGGAGGCTCTAAGATTGATGGCATCTTGTCTAAAACTCGCATGTTGAATACCACCGCCCGTGTCATCTGGACAAGGGTCGCGTGGAGCCCGCTGGGTACCATCATCACAAAACCACTTTATGCCACTATATGGGCCTCGGCGGTCTTTTTTGTACTGTTCTATTAGGTTTTTAACGGCTGTATTACTTTGTGCTTCTTGAGCAGCTATAAAGCGTGGAACAAATAAACACAGCATGATAAGGGCCAATGCCCTGAATTGTATTGTCATATCGATTGAGCTTTCTTTGGTGCTATAATACCACCTACAAAGATGATTAGACCAAGAGCGATGATAATATACGCATTTGTGTTATCTTGAGCCTTAAGTGCTAAAGGGCCTAAATCTACAGATGCCTCAGGGGTTACAAGTTTATACCCACCATAAAGCAAAAGAGCTAAGCCAACTAAAACAATGATGAGTTTGATCGTTTTTGACATTTTGAGTTGTGATTAATAAAAAAGATATTCATCTATTATCAAAGATCATATATTTCATCCACAATTTGTGACTCAATAGCGCAAATGATGTATCTCAAAAAGCGCCTTAATCCTGAATTAGCAGGTAGGTGTAGTTAGATTTAAAAGCTAAGCGCTATACATCTTAAAGTAAAGCAAGCGTAAACGCCTTTGATTTCTGGTTAAAGATCGAGCCACTGTCTAAATTGAGCCGCTTTGTTTTTACCAATGACAATGTCAACTTCAGAGAGCGGATTGGTTTGAATCTTTAAGGCGTTGTTGCCGTATTTAGTGATTTTGGAGATGGCTTGTATGCTCACGATAATTTGACGATTGGCTCTAAAAAATGCACGTGGGTCCAGGGACGAATAAATCTGATCCAAACTATCGTTAGATGTAGACCGTTTGCCATCACGACATACGAGATACGTTATTTTGTTTTCGACATAAATATAGGCAATTTCTTCTATAGCTATAGGTACCAGTTCGTTGCGCACATAGGTGAGCAATCGCTGTTTTACACTATCAGACGGCTTATTTACTTGGGTTGTCTCTACAGGATTACTTTTAAGCTCTTGTAGATTTCTTTGATACTTTTCTAGAGAGGTATTGAGTTTGTTTAGATTGACAACACTATCCTCGATCTTAGTCGATTTAATGGCAATTTGTGCATCGTAATAACTGCTCAAAACACGAGTGGTCATTAACAAACAAACCAGGGCAAGTAAACCTGTAATAAAGAATATCATATAGGTTTGATACGCATATTCGTTCATTATGGTTTCTATAACGCTGATATTGAGATGGGTTGCGATGATAAGATCTGATTGAGGTACTAGTTCAAGATGGATGATATTTGAGGGTCTAGAGGTGCTGCCATCGTCCTTAGAAAGATTATCTACTACATAGTCATACAATTTCTCTCCTGTGACAACATTGTCAATACGAGAGGTGAGCGCTTTGTCTTCATTAATGGCGGTATCTAATAAGGTGATATCAGGATGTGCCAGAATCTGTCCGGACCAATCGATAACCGAATTAAATATAGGTTGTTCAAAGCTATTGCCTATTCCTTTTTGCACACCAGTTAAGACCCGATTTTTACCGTTTTCTTCCTCAAAAAATGCTCCGCACAAACTGGCTAATGTTTTTGCGTTTTGTCGTGTGGCCTCTATTTGATGATCGAGAAACTGGGTTGTCTGATTTTTAACCACTAAAGGTGTTGCTACTACCGAGAGTAGAATGAAAAATATGATAACACTAATCGTTACATAGAAATAGAATCTAAAATTTTTCATTGAAAACTGTTTTGGGGTAAAAATAAGATATTAGAGGCGGCTACATTTAATTCTAGTAATTTAGAATTCCATTTTAACCCTGATAATTCCGTTTTAGACAAATTGTGAGCTTTGGACAGGGATCTACTCTCTGGGAAACAGTACTTTTGAATTGTAAATGTTTAATCTGCATGAAGCCGATGACGTCAAAATACCTTCAAAAAATCATTCTTTTACTTGTCTTTTCCATCGGATGCTGCCTTCTCTTTTATGGGGTGTACCGATTTGTCGAAAAACCAAAAGATACCGAAGACGTGACTGCAGTGGCTCATATTGACCAGGGCGAATTGGTCGCTATTTTGCAGTCCAAAGTCGATAGTACCTTTAATCAGTATTTGGAAAAAGCGATTACCATCCAAAGTCAAATTACTCAGGTCAATTACAGAGATGGTGTCTATAGTCTATTACTACAAGGAGATCAGAAGGATACCTTTATCATTTGCCAAATGCAGCCCAATCAAAATCGAGCTGTAACCACTTATAAGGTAGGCGATACAGTGATGGTAAAAGGGGTATTTAAAGGCTTTCTAAAAGACGCTGTTTTATTAAATTGCATACTCTTAAACGAACTATGAAGTATAGAATTTTACTATTAGTACTTGTGGCTACCTCAGTTTGTCTCGGACAACAATCTGGAGAAAAGGTATTGGCCAGACAGGGGCAGGTCACCTTTTTTTCTTATACCGCTGCCGAAAATATCGAGGCGGTGAATAATCAAGCATTGAGTGTTTTAGTGTTAGATACTGGTGAGATAGCTGTAGACATTCTTATGCGGGCTTTTGTGTTTAAGAAGACTCTTATGCGCGAGCATTTTAACGAAAGTTATATCGAATCAGATTTATATCCCAAGGCCAAATTTAGAGGTCAAATAATAGACTTTGACCCTGAATCTACAGAAATAACTACACGTATGGTCAAGGGCTCTTTTACACTAAAGGATAAAACGGTGCCGCTCTCCTTTAAGGTGCGTATACAAAGGCTTAATGACAGTGTTCTCATTAGTGGAGATACACAGGTAAATATAGACGATTATAATATTAAAATTCCAAAACTGCTCTCACCTAATATTGCCAAGCAGATTAAAATTTCGTTTAATTTTGAACATACGCCTTATGAAGAATAAAAGGATATTGCTTTATGTCTTGCTGTGTTTCCCTTTATGGACTTGGACTATAACGGCCCAGGATCTAGAACAATTGCTGGCTAAAGAAAGTGCATCGGCCCCAACTCCTTATGTGATGTCTACCTTTAAGGCTACCAGGATTTCGATTGGGCATTCTGTAGAAACCCGTAAAAAAGGAGCTCTAGAAGTGTCTTTTATGAGCCGATACTGGAATACGCCTCAGCCCACAAGTAATGATTTTATCGCCGATCGTATGTCTGCCAGATTTGGGGTAGATTATGCCCTGTCCAATAGATTTACGGTAGGTATTGGTGCTGCCGTACCCAGCGGTATCTGGGATACGTTTTTTAAATATAGAATACTGCAACAAAAAGTGGATCATAGCGGTAGCCCAGTTGCCTTAACCCTCGTACAAACAGGGACCTATCGCAGCCGTCAACTCAATGGAATTGAACGTCGTGACAATTTTTTAGACAAAACCGCATTTACTACCCAATTATTAATTGCCAGAAAGATTTCCTCCAATTTTTCGCTACAACTAGCGCCAAGTTTGGTGTATCGATCCTCGGTGCGTAATCAACAAAACGAGCAGGCGCAGTTTGCCTTGGGTTTTGGAGGTCGCTATAAAGTGAGCAATCATGTCTCTGTAGTGTCAGAATATTATTACCTACCTCGTCCGCTTTCAAGTATCGCTACTTTTGGGGCTTTTTCTCTAGGGGCCAATTGGGAAGTTGGTAATATTATGTTACAGTTCAAAATGACCAACAACCCCTTCTTCACTGAAGATACTTTTATCACCCAAACCAGACGAAATTTTAATTTTAGAGATGGCAATTTCTTCTTTGGCTTTCAGGGTACCTACTTTATACAATTGTAATATCATATTTACATGATGTAGCTTAACCAATATCTTAAACGATATCGGTTTTCTCCTTTGGGGAGATTATTTAAGGTGCGCTTTCGCGAAAGCAATTCCCGTCACATCACCTTTAGGCCTATCTAGGCAAATTTGGTTTTGGGCTATTATATATGAAGCAAAAAGCCATGGGTTGTGTTACCATTAACCCCCATTTTGAATAAAATCCTATGGTCTTTTTCACGGTCTAGCTTTTAGGTGACCACTGGGATGGTAATTTCCTGTCAAAACACACTCTATCCTTCTTAAGCACTGTGAATAAAGGCCTTGTAAAGGAACTTGCTCAATATAATTCAGGGCTAGAATATTCCTTTTTAGCGTCATTTCCTCCCGTTCGAGACATTTTTGTGGGCAACAGGCACCTTAGTGTCTTTGATTTGTGGTGTACAAAAACAAATAGTACAACACAAAAAAAAAACAATTTACAAACCTCAAAACAGTCAGTTATGTACGAATTAAAAAACCTTCGATTAAAGTATATCTTATTTATCCTTTTATGGATAGTAAGTGTAATGGCCACGCTTTCTTATGCTCAAATACAAGCCACACTGTAATGGAATTTAGAACTGCACGCATAGCTCTGCAACATCCATTTTGTTGCCATTGTGGTCAAAAAATCACTAAGCAATTAAGCAAGGTAAAAGCTATAAAGAATGTCAAGTGCTATCCAACCGATAGGGTTGTTGTATTTGGTTTTACTAGTGCGTTTCAGATATCGGAGGTGTTAAACCACTTAATTCAACTAGGTTTTCCTCCTCAGGGAGAAACGGCTGTGCCAAAAAACGCTATATGGTCTATGATCGCATGCAGCCACCTTGAACCCAATCATTATAGGTCTACTTATGATGGACAGAGGGCATAAAATACAATAGCATCCACTTAATTTTAACAACTATATACAATGAAAAAATTATTCTTTTTACCACTAGTCACAGTACTGATTTTAAGCTGTAGTGACGACGATTATGGAAGTTCTGATGACAACGGAACAACATTACAAGAAACAGTCAATACAATTGGGGTGCGTGATGATGCCACTTTTGGTTCAGTGTTGACAGATGCCGATGGCTTTAGCCTTTATTTCTTTGCCGTAGATAGTAAAGGAACTTCCAATTGCAACGGAGGCTGCGCAGAAAGTTGGCCACCTTTTTACACGGCCGAGTTGAGCTTAGATAGCTCGCTATCACTAAGTGATTTTGGGACTATAGATCGAGACGATGGTAGCAAGCAAACCACCTTTAAAGGATGGCCTTTATACCGTTTTGCCAATGACAGCGCTCCATTGAGTATTTCTGGTGATGGGGCCGGGGGCACATGGTATGTGGCCAAACCCGATTATTCGATTATGGTGTCAAAGGCACAGCTTATAGGACGGGATGCCAATGGCAACCAGACTAATCTAACCAGTGAATATTTGCCAGGAGATGAGGCCACCACCTTTATGACTAATGCCAATGGAAGGAGCTTATATCATTTTAGTAATGATCAGGCCAATACCAACACCTTCACGGCTCCAGATTTGAGCAATAATGGGGTATGGCCATTGGTAGAAATTAACCTGCAACAAGTACCAAGCCTCTTTGATCGCAGCGATTTTGGGTCCATTAATGTATTTGGTAGAGAACAGTTAACCTATAAAGGATGGCCCCTGTATTACTTTGGGCAAGATATCGAAAGAGGAGATACCTATGGCGTAGGTTTTCCAACAGCTGGAGTGTGGCCTATTCTCAATACCGAGACAACCCAAGCTCCTGTTGCCGATGAAACCATAGCTGCTACCTACAGCATTTCTAATCAAGGTGCAACGGCCTACATTTTTAACGGTGGAGCCTTTGATGACACAGCAAACCCTGATTTGACATTGGAACGCGGAAAGACCTATGAATTTGTGATTGATACGCCAGGCCACCCCTTTCTTATAAACAACGCTCAAACCACAGGTACAGACCATATGTATATGATTGGTGTAACCAATAATGGAGCGGCTCAGGGAACGATACGATTTAATGTTCCTGAAACGGCACCCGATGAATTGTACTACAACTGCGAATTTCACAGCAGTATGACAGGAATAATTAGCATTATAGATTGAAAAAGGAGAATTAGTTTTGATTGATTTGTGCCAGAGCTCGGGATGTTAAATTGCTGCCTGGGCTCTACACAAACCAACCTTCAACAAATCGTATTGAGCCATCATAGATGATAAACTTATCATTCTAAAAGACGGGTGCTGGTTTTTGATAAAAACGGTTACCTGCTCGACAAAAACGACTATTAAATCTATTTATATGAAAACAGCATTAACATCCAATTTTACCATAAAAGTGTATACCGTACTAATTTGTTTTTTGGTCCTAGCACTTTGCAGTTGTGAAGATAATGAGCTATCACAACTCCTCGAAGACGAAGCCATAGAAGATTCTAGTGACGACCAAGACGATCAAGATGAAGGTACAGCCGATGCGGTCACCTATAACAATACGGTCAAAGCCATATTAGACAATGCCTGTGTGCAGTGTCACAACGCATCCAATGCCAACGGAGGCGTTAGACTACATAATTATGCCAATGCTAGAGCAGTAGCAGATAGCGGTCGTATGATAGCTAGAATGACCAGCACGTCAAGTCCTATGCCACCCAGTGGAAATTTACCAGACCCGATAATCCAGGACATCTTGGACTGGATAGAAGATGGTCTATTAGAAAACTAAAAACAACACTTATGAAACCATTACTCATACTTTTAACAATACTTTTTAGTACTCAGGGGTATGCTCAAAAGTACTATACCAAAACAGGGGAGATCCATTTTGAAGCTTCTGTAGCTGCATTTGAACCTGTAAAAGCCTCTCATAAGGCCGTGACTGCCATACTCGATAGTAAAACTGGAGATCTCGCCGTATTGGCGCTGGTCAAGGGATTTCGCTTTCGCAATGCCTTGATGGAGGAGCATTTTAACGAAAATTATGCCGAGAGTGATCAATATCCTAATGCAACCTTCAAGGGGCGACTAACCAATTTTTCAACAGATGATTTGGGAGAAAAAACATCCTATACCGCCAGTGGTATCCTTGATTTTCACGGTCAATCACAAGAGATTACCACAGCGGTGAAGCTAAGACCAAGTGGAGACACTTATATTTTAGAAACTTCATTTTCAGTAGCCCCCGAAGCCTTCGGGATTGAAATTCCTAGTGTCGTTAGCGAAAAAATATCAAAACAAATCAATGTTGACCTAGCATTGACCTTGATCAAAAAATAATCATATGAAAACAAGAACCAAATGGGGGATAGGCCTAGGTTTGGCCCTAGTACTTACTGTCTTTATAGTCTACAGGTATATCTACCAGGATCATCGAAATATTGCTAGTGAGGCTCCCGCCTTTACACTAGAGGCAGAAGCCCTGTCTCAAGCTTTTGAAAAAGATCAGGAAGAGGCCACAGAATTGTATCTCAACCAGACCATACAGGTTGCTGGTACACTAAGTGTAATCGAGGGTATGACAGCAATGATACGTCCTAATTTATTTTTCGCTTTAAGCGAAATACCTGATAAATCATCCAGACAACCCTCAGGCCGCATAAGGGTCAAAGGCCGCTGTATAGGCTATGACAGTTTGTTAAACGAAATCAAATTTGATCAGGCTACCATCATCAACTAATCCATACAATCACAATGAAAATTTTAAAACTAACTGTATTCCTACTGTGTTTGCTACCAGTGGCAGGGCTAGCTCAAGACGACTTATTGAGCGAGCTGGAAAATGAGGTGCCTTTAGAAAAACAAGCGATATCTGCTGTATTTAAAGGGGTCAAAATAATCAATTTCGAATCGACTAAACTCATAGGTAAAAATCAACTTTACTTTGTAATTGCCCACCGTTTTGGGAGTTTAAAAGATGGGGTCGATAACTTTTTTGGACTTGATGATGCTTCGGTCCGAATTCAATTTATATATGCCCCTACAGAGTGGCTCAATCTGGGCGCCTCGCGTTCAGGTTTTAATCAAACTTTTGATCTTTCGGCCAAGTATAGCTTGGCTCAACAAAAAAAAGATGGCTTTCCTTTTAATGTGGTGGGGTATCACCTGATCAACGTCAATACCAACTTGGATAAGGATTTATTTCCTCAATTAACTTTTACAGATCGATTGGGGTATGCGCATCAACTTTTGCTTTCGCGAAAATTTAACAAATGGTTATCTCTTGAAATAGCCCCAACCTACTTTCACGACAACACCGTTATCGAAGACGGGCAAGACAATAGTCAATACGTTTTGGGGTTTGGTGGTCGCTTTAAGTTGACCAAGCGTTTTGCACTACTTGCAGATTACGGATATCATCTCAATCGCGTTGACAATTCGGTCTTTAACAATGCGATGGCTTTAGGCGTCGAAATTGAAACCGGAGGACATGTTTTTCAATTGCACGTCTCCAATAGTCAAGCGATTTACGAAAATGGCTTTTTAGGTCAGGCTAGAGGTGATTTTACCGATGGTAGTGTTTTTCTAGGTTTCAATATCTCGCGGGCCTTTAGTCTGAAGAAAAAACAGTGATAGTGGTTTGGTTAGTTGGATAGGAGTGAAGATGGACGCATCATGGTTTGCGTCATGTCTTCCTCCTAGGGATATTGTGTTTGCCTGTGTGTATTGATTGGGGGCATTAACACCAGGTAAACAAAAGCCTCTCATAGTGAGAGGCTTTTTTTATGGGCTGTATTGATCCTATATCATACTAGCGCTTGATCTATGATGGCTTGTACTACCTCTGGATTGAGTAGGGTAGATGTATCTCCTAGGTTGCTATTATCCTTACTTGCAATCTTGCGTAAGATACGCCGCATGATTTTCCCACTTCTGGTTTTGGGTAATCCAGCGGTAAACTGAATTTTGTCTAATTTGGCAATAGGACCAATGCGATCAGTAATTAATTGATTGATTTCTTTGCGAAGGTTCTCTTGATTACGCGTTTCTCCTGTTTGTTTTAAGGTGATATAACCGTAGAGCGCATTTCCCTTTATATCATGAGGGAAGCCTACAATGGCACTTTCGGCAACAGCCGGGTGCTCGTTTATCGCATCTTCTATGGGGGCGGTACCTAAATTGTGACCGCTTACGATAATCACATCATCGACACGGCCGGTAATTCTATAGTAACCCACGGCATCTCTACGTGCGCCGTCTCCAGTAAAATACATATCCTGATACGCACTAAAATAAGTTTGGCGATAACGGTCGTGATTGCCATAGATCGTACGTGCTATTGAAGGCCATGGAAATTTAATACACAATCTGCCCTCAACCTGATTCCCTTTGATCTCATTGGCGTTTTCATCCATAAGAGTGGGTTGAATCCCTGGAAGTGGTAAGGTAGCAAATGTGGGTATGGTTGGGGTTGAATAGGGGATAGGACTTATCATAATCCCACCTGTTTCTGTTTGCCA
>CAZJWI010000096.1:0-3596 GCA_964549485.1 uncultured Flavobacteriaceae bacterium | reverse complement strand
AGCTCTCGTATGTCTTGTGTGCCGTGTTTTTCGCTAAGCCATCTTGAAAAACCGCGATATTTTACAGCCTCAAAAAAGTCATCCATGGCCACGAAGCGTTTGCTTACAAAATGATAGATATACCAGAATATCACTATCACCAGCAGGGCTCCTACAGTAATATAGCCTACTTCCTGAGTCACCAAGCCAAACGCTAGGACCGCCAGGGCTCCTAGTAACAGCAGCATACGCCACAATAAGGCTATGGCATAGCTTTTATAGATCATATTTATGAAGTCTTCTGTATAGAGCGGTCCGTGTTAGCCCTAATTCTTTGGCACTTTTTGAAATATTACCCTTATTTTTTTCGATAACATTGAGTATGGTATGTTTTTCTAATTCTTCCAAATTGGTAGGTTGATCTGCATCTACACTTACCGCTTGCTCTATCACCGAAAAAGAGAGGTCCTTCTCCAAAAGGGTTTCACCTTCGGTCATTATGACGGCTCTTTCTAGTGCATATTGTAGTTCTCTTACATTACCTGGAAAAGAGTGCGCTTTGAGTTTGCCCAAAAAACCAGCATCGAGTTTTAGCGGGCCTTTGTCGTATTTCTCGGCATAGCGCGTAACAAAATGATGGGTGAGCAAGGTGATATCTGTACCCCGATCTCTTAGTGGCGGTACGGTAATGTCTACCGTGTTGATACGATACATCAAATCTTTTCTAAAACGAGACTCATTGGCCAGCTGTGACAATCCAATATTGGTCGCACTAATGAGTCTGATATCTATGGCAATTGCTTGATTGGATCCCAGCGGAGTGACTTTTCGATTTTGTAATACGGTAAGTAGGCGCGCTTGTTGGGCCAGGCTAATATTACCAATCTCATCCAGAAAAAGCGTCCCGCCGTGAGCCGCTTCAAATCTTCCCTTGCGATCTTCACGGGCATCGGTAAAAGCCCCTTTTTTATATCCAAATAATTCACTTTCAAATAAAGAGTCTGTAAGGGCTCCAACATCCACTTTGACAAAAGGTTGATCTTTGCGCAAGGAATTATCATGAATGGCTCTGGCAATCAAATCTTTACCGGTCCCATTCTCACCCAAAATCAAAATATTAGCATCTGTAGGGCCTACTTTTTTTATTTTGACAAAGACATCTTGCATAGGTGCACTATCTCCAACAATGACCTCATTATTATTGACCCTAAGTCGGGCTGTCGTTTTAGTTTTACTTTGTGCCAGTTGCTCTTTTAGGGTAGCTATGAGCTTATCATTTTTCCAAGGTTTGATTAAAAAATCGGCGGCGCCTTGTTTTAAGGAGCGTATAGCCAGATCGATATCGGCATAAGCGGTGATTAAGATGACAGGTAATTCGGCATTTTTGGTCTTGATTTTATTGTGCCAAAAGATGCCTTCATTTCCTGTATTGACCAGACCGTTAAAATTCATATCCAAAATGACCAGATCAAATGACTGTTTGTCCATCAGATCGAGTATAGTATTTGGATTTTTGGTGGTTGTTACCGTTTTGACCAACGATTTTAGCAATAATCTAAGGGCAATAAGTACATCCTCATCGTCATCAATAACTAAAATATGTGCATTTTTTAATTGCATACTCCAATAATAATGAATTTATACACGCTTTCGCGAAAGCGGAATCAGAAATTTTACAGCCTTGTATAACTGTATCGTCATCGCACACCTACTGTATCAAAACCGAACACTTTTAATTTATTCAAAATATATAATTAGCTGTAATACAGTACTTTAAGTTTTTGGCACGTTCTTCCCGAATAGGATATACGAAAATCAATCGTACTCATGGATATACCTTTAGAAAAGAAACGTTTTAGCACTAAAAAGATAGCTTATATCATAGGAGGAGTTGCGCTACTAGCGCTTCTAAGTTTTGTGCTTATCTCGAGCATGGGGGCCTCAAGGCTCAATGTTCAAAAAGAACGAATCAGTATTCAAACGGTGAGCGAAGGGGTTTTTCAGGAGAACATTCCCATTAACGGTATCGTACTTCCCATTTCTACTATTTATCTCGATGCCTTAGAAGGTGGTCGTGTAGAGGAGAAGTTTGTAGAAGATGGTGCTATTATGAAGAAAGGAGATCCAATTTTGAGATTGTCTAATACCGATCTCGAATTGAGTTTGATCAATCAGGAAACTCAGGTTTACAACCTGTTGACACAAATGCAAATTTCTCAAAACGCTGCGCGTCAAAACACCATTAATCGTATCAATCAATTTACAGATGTAGAAAATAGTCTTATCGAAGCCAAACGGCTGTACACCTTAAATAAAAAGCTTTATGATAAAGGCGCTATTGCGCGTCAAGATCTCATCCAGGCAGAAAATGCGTACAATTATCAAAAAGAGCGTATGGCATTGAGCAAGCAAATACTTGCTCAAGACTCTATTGCAGTAAAGGTAGAAAGTGGACAAGCTAAGAATTCTTATCAACGCACCCAAAGCGCCTTAGAGCTCATGCGGCGTAAGGTTGCCGACCTCGTGGTACGCGCCCCTGTAGATGGTCAGCTCACCTCTCTAGACGCCGAAATAGGCCAGTCCAAAAATAAGGGTGAACGTCTTGGACAAATAGATGTACTGAGCGGCTTTAAGGTACGCGCCGATATAGACGAGTTTTATATCAATAGAATCTACACAGGTCAACAAGGTAGTTTTACTACTAATGGCCAATCGTATACCCTTACCATTAAAAAAGTCTATACTCAGGTATCTAATGGTAGATTTCAGGTAGACATGCAATTTGAAGGAGAAGTTCCTGAGGGTATTAGACGCGGGCAAACCCTGCAAGTACGTGTGGCATTGAGCGAAGAAAAGCAGGCTGTGCGTATTCCCAAAGGTGGATTTTTTCAAAAGACAGGTGGCAATTGGATTTTTAAATTGAGCGAAGACGGCAAGACAGCCTACAAGGTAGACCTCAGTCTTGGCTCACAAAATACCGAATTCTACGAAGTCATTAGTGGAGTTCAACCTGGAGATAAAGTAATCACAAGTAGTTATGACAACTACGGCGAAGTACAGGAGCTTCTTATCAATGACTAATCAATCAAACCAACAACCTTAAAGTATATCAAACCATATAGGCCAAAACAGTAAAAATTATGATCACAATAACAGATTTAGAAAAGTATTATGCCACAGAAGAAGTGCGCACCGTTGCCCTTAACAAACTTTCTTTTCATGTCGAGGAAGGAGAATTTGTAGCCATCATGGGACCTTCGGGTTGTGGTAAATCTACCTTGTTAAATATCTTAGGATTATTGGACGATCCAGATGGCGGTAGTTTTGTCTTTAACGGTATCGAAGTCTCTGGGTTTAACGAGCGCAAACGCGCAGACCTTCGCAAGCACAATATCGGTTTTGTCTTTCAAAGTTTTAATCTCATAGACGAGCTTACCGTGTTCGAAAATGTAGAGCTTCCCCTTATTTATACCAAAGTGCCTGCCAGTGAGCGTAAAGCCAGGGTAGAAGAAGTGCTCGAAAAAATGCAAATAATGCATAGGCGCAAACATTTTCCGCAGCAATTATCTGGAGGTCAACAACAACGTGTCGCGGTGGCCAGAGCTGTAGTTAACAAT
>CAZJWI010000095.1:0-15980 GCA_964549485.1 uncultured Flavobacteriaceae bacterium | reverse complement strand
ATCACCAGAGAAGGATTTGTTCAACAGGCTATCGATCAAGCAAAAAAACACTATGGTCTTGCACATTTTGAAAGAATTATCTCTTTTGGAGATGGTTTGTGGGATCTAAACACTGCTCAAAACCTAGGTCTCGAATTTGTTGGTGTGGGCCAGGCCAAAGAAAAAGAATTAAAACAAGCAGGCTGCGATCACTGGATCCCAGACTATAGCGGCTTTACTTCTAGTGTGTTAGTATAACTATTTGTCTTGACAGTTGAGAGGCGAGCAATATTAAGGCGCTAATAAGTCCATCAATTCTTTTGCCCCTTGCATTTTGGCATGATCGTAAGCAGTATTGCCTCGATCGTCTTTGTGGGTTTTGTCGGCGCCATTTTCGAGAAGTATTCTGGCGATGACCGCTTGCGAAAAAGTTGCTGCATAAATCAGAGCCGTAGCATTATTAAAATTGACAGCATTTACATCGGCATTATTATCGATAAGTAATTTGGCAATTTCGGGATACCCCTTAAAACACACCCCCATAAGCGGGGTATTACCACTCCCATCTTTGGCATTGACATCGGGCCCATGCGACAATAGTGCTGCGGTCAATTCTTTAAAGCCGTAATAGGTAGCCAGTAGTAAAGGTGTAGAGCCACGTTGATCGGTCTGATGAACTAGTGCTGGATCATCTTTGAGGATCTTTTTGACCGTATCTATATCATTGGCGCGTATGGCGGTAAATAGTGCATCCTTCATTGCGACTAAGTTATAAAAAACTGAGATAATTTTCATAGCGCTTTCGCGAAATTGACTAGCGCATTTGCTCAACAACTCAAAAGTAGTTTTAAGGAGTACACTATACGACTGTTTTTGTCTAATTTTATCCTATAACCAATACCCTAATTATGAAACATTATCTGCTACTGTTGTTCAGTGTTTTTTCTGCTTTGAGCTATAGCCAGGACATGTATTTTCCCGAACGTGGAGCACAATGGGAGCAGGTTAATCCTGAGCAAGTCAATCTAGACCCTGAAGTGATCGAGCAAGTGATCGCTTTCGCGAAAGCAAACGAGTACAGTGGCTCTAAAGATCTAAGAGTAGCTATACTTGAAGGTTTTAAACGCGAGCCCTACCATCAGATTTTAGGTCCCACCAAAAAGAGAGGTGGCCCGGCTGGAATGATTTTAAAAGATGGAAAAATAGTAGCCAAGTGGGGCGATACCCAACGGGTCGATATGACCTTTTCGGTCACCAAAAGTTTTTTGGCAACTACGGCAGGACTGGCCTTAGATCATAAGTTAATTAGCTCTGTCAAAGATCGTGCTTCTAGTTACATCTGGGATGGCACCTTTGATGGCAGGCATAACAGTAGCATCCAATGGCATCATTTATTACAACAAAACAGCGCCTGGCAGGGTAGTCTCTTTGGTGGCAAAGACTGGGCCGATCGCCCACCTTCCAAGGGCGATGTTGACGATTGGCAATACACCACCCCCAATACACCTGGCAGCGTCATGGAGTACAATGATGTTCGGGTTAATGTATTGGCCTATAGTCTTACCCACATTTGGAGACAACCTCTACCTAAAGTGTTGAAAAAGCATATTATGGATCCTATTGGCGCGTCTACTACTTGGCGGTGGTTTGGATACAATGACGCTTGGACGGTAATTGATGGAATAAAGATGAAATCGGTTACAGGCGGAGGACATAGCGGTGCCGGGATCTTTATCAGTACTCAAGATATGGCACGCTTTGGTTTACTATATCTCAATGATGGTGTTTGGAATGGGCAGCGCTTGCTTTCATCTTCCTGGATCGCTCAGGCCACAACGGCATCCAAACCTAATCCCAATTACGGATATATGTGGTGGCTCAACAATAAAGGGCCTCGGCATTGGGAAGGAGTAGATACCTCGGTCTATTATGCTGCTGGTTTTGGAGGTAATTTTATTGTGATAGACAAAGAACATGGTATGGTGGTGGTAACCCGATGGTTAGAACCCTCACAAATAGGCTCTTTTATGTCTCAATTACAAAAAGCTTTTAAAGACTAAAGTCTAAGTGCTAAGCCCTGCAATTAGGTGATACTATTAAGAATATCGGCGGCGCGTAAAAGGCTGTCATCCTCCTTGGCAAAACAAAAACGCAAATTGTAGTTATTTTTTTGATCGATATTAAAAACAGAAGTCGGGATAGCGGCCAAACCTTTTTCTTGAGTAAGCCATTGGGCAAAACGCATATCATCTTCTTGACTTATAGCACTATAGTTGAGAAGTTGAAAGTAGGTTCCTGAAGCAGGAGTCAAGGTAAATTTTGAATCCTTTATAGCATCGAGAAAAATATCGCGTTTTCTTTGATAGAATTCGGGCAGTTGTAGATAGTGTTCTGGGTTTTCGAGATACTTGACAAAAGCCCTTTGCATGGGGTGATTGACACAAAACACATTAAACTGATGCACTTTCTGAAATTCAACCATCAGATCTTTTGGGCCTAGAACATAGCCCATCTTCCATCCTGTAAGGTGAAAGGTCTTACCAAAGGATGCTGTGATAAAACTACGCTCTTTTAGTTCAGGAAATCGCGCTACAGATTGATGTGATTGTCCATCAAATATAATGTGTTCATACACCTCATCACTTAACAAGATAATATTGGTACCTCGTAACACATCGGCCAGTTGTTGCATGTCTTCTTCAGAAAGTACGCTAGCTGTAGGATTATGTGGTGTATTAATGATCATCATCTTGGTAGCCGGACCTATGGCGTTTCTTACAGCTGTCCAGTTTACTTTATAGCTAGGCGCTTCTAACTGTATGGGGATTACTTTTCCACCCTGAACAGCTATAGCAGGCTCATAACAATCATAAGCTGGCTTTAATACGACTACCTCGTCACCTGGTGATACAAATGCCGCTATAATACTAAAAATAGCCTGAGTAGCCCCGGCCGTTACTGTTACCTCGTGTTCTGGGTGATAATCGCTTTGGTAGAGACGGTTGGCTTTTTCGGCAATTTTTTGGCGTAAGCCAAAAACCCCCTTCATAGGTGCGTATTGATTATAACCATCCTGCATGGCAGTAGTTACCAGCTGGTGTAATGTTGGATCGGTTTTAAAATCAGGAAAACCTTGAGCCAGATTTAACGCCTCATGGCGATGGGCAAGCTGACTCATTTGAGTAAAGATAGTCGTGCCTACTTGGGGTAGTTTGGAGGTAAAATTCATGAGCGCAAAGTATCGGCTATTTTCTCAAGTTCTTTATACCAGGCTTCACCAAATTTTCGAATTAATGCATTTTTGGTAAAGGTATATACTGGCACTTGCAATTCTTTTCCCAGGGTACAGGCATCATCACAAATAGGCCAACGGTGATAATTTACCGCCGAAAAGGAACTGTACTTCTGCACGCGAATTGGGTATAGGTGACAGGAAATTGGTTTTCTAAAAGACACTGCGCCGTCATTATACGCATCTTCTATTCCACAACTGGCAAAACCCTTGTCATTAAAAGTAACATAAGCACACTCTGCTCCATTGACCAATGGGGTTTCCAAATCGCCATTGGTCGTTTTAATAGAGGTACCTTGAGCAGCAATTGCGGCTTTACCCTCGGCTCTCAAATAAGGTGCAACCTTATCGTATATAGCATCGAGAATCTCGACTTCTTCTTGTTCTAAAGGAGCTCCTGCCTCTCCAGCTATACAACACTCGCCTTTACATGCGTTGAGATTACAGACAAAATCTTTTTCTATAATATCTTCTGAAACAATGGTATTCTTAAGTTGAAACATAGGGCAAATATACTTCAAAACTAACAATATACTGCCCGTCACCATCTGCTGCGAATGCACCTTTACCTAACCAATATTTTACTATTTCTTTACCTATTAAGTACAAGTTTAAACAAAAGAATTAGACTACTTTTGCAGCGATTTTTAAAAACGACATCTATGAACTTTATAGCCAAAGAAATTATCGCTGCATCCATGATTCTATTTGCAGTGATAGACATTATGGGTAATATTCCGATTGTGATCAAATTGCGCAAAAAAGCGGGACATATTCAAAGTGGTAAAGCGGCTTTAGTGGCCTTAGGAATAATGATTGCTTTTGTATTTGTAGGAGAATCTATCTTAAGCGTAATTGGGGTTGAGGTGAGTGAATTTGCCGTAGCTGGTTCTTTTATCCTCTTTTTCTTAGCCTTAGAAATGATTCTTGGTGTCAGTCTATTTAAAGATGATGATGGGATTAGCGCCAAGACGATATCTGTATTTCCACTGGCTTTTCCATTATTGGCTGGTCCTGGTAGTCTTACCTCATTGGTCGCCCTGCGTGCCGAATATCAAATTGAAAATATTTTGGTGGCCATTATCGTCAACATTATCCTGATTTATATCGTCTTAAAGACCTCCTCGCGTATTGAAAAATTTCTAGGAAAGAACGGAATTGCTGTTATCCAAAAGGTTTTTGGTGTAATTTTGCTAGCAATAGCCGTAAAACTATTTACGACTAACATACAGGAACTTTTCAAATAGAAGATTTATGAAATATGCCATATATGTCGGTATTGTCCTCGCTTTAGGATTGGCCATATTTAACCTGACAAGAATCGATGTGGCTCACCCCTTTGAAGGGGATAGCAGCATTGCTTTGATCGGAGTTGTAGCCTGCGCCTGCGCCGTCTTATTATTACTCATTTTATTGCTGAGCAGGTGCATAGCCGAAAAAACCAAATAGGGCGCTTAAAAAAGCCTGAGTTAGAACAAGTGTATTAAGGTAGGGCTATAAAATTCATAAGCTATACCCACTACTAGCATAACCACAGCCAAAACAGTAAATACCTTGTGGAGTTTTTGATAGATGAGCGTACGTTTTAACTTGCGCTTTAGTCTAGGGTCGCTTATTTTGTCCATTTCATTTTTGATTACATCAGGAGAGAGGTAAAAAGGACTTACAGAGATACCATTAGAGATTAAGAGCCCTGCACTATTATCCATAAGCCTAAAGACAACGGCTATAATAAAAATAAATATGGATGCAACAATTAACATTAATGGGTACTAATTCGTCGTTATTTCGACGATTCTCTTTAACATTTTATCTTCTTGATTAATCATACGCTCAAAAGCATTGTCTCCAAATAGCTGTTGTGCCATAGTCGCCTTTAAATAGCGTTTGTATTGATCCAAATAGGAATTGGCACGCAGATTAATTCTTCTAAATTTGGCGAAAGATATAAAATCAAAAACAATTTCGTCTGTGATAACCACCTCATTTTTAAAATCCTGCTCCGATAATTGATTGTAGTAGCTTCTGTTTTTTTCGAGATATTCAAAAATAAAGCGACCCATATAGCCCTGTCTCAAGACGTAATTTAAATGCTCTATTTCGTAATCTGTATTCTTGGGTACAAAAACATCAGGAATAATACCGCCTCCGCCATAGACTACCTTTCCCAAAGGTGTTTTAAACTTAAGCGAATCGGCCACTTGAATATTATCGGCACTACGCAACTCGCCATTTTCATATCGATTTTTATAATCCTGAAAATAGGCCTCATTCCCATTGTCATAGGGTTTTTGAATAGATCGTCCTGTGGGTGTATAATAACGTGCTATGGTAAGGCGCACGGCACTACCATCACCTAAATCCATCTCTCTTTGTACAAGACCTTTCCCAAATGAGCGTCGTCCCACTATGAGCCCTTTATCATTATCCTGAAGTGCCCCAGCAACAATCTCGCTTGCAGATGCCGAGTTCTCGTTAATCATTATAAAAATTTCTCCGTCTTCAAATATGCCATCATCCTGAGCATACGATTTATTGATCTTGCCTCTTTTATTTTTGGTAAAAAGGATGAGTTTGTCTTCAGACAAAAATTCATCCACTACCTTTTCGGCAGATGAGATATACCCTCCAGGATTATCTCTAAGGTCTAAAGCGAGTTGGGTGGCTCCTTGGTCTAATAACTGCAAGAGCGCATCTTTAAACTCCTTATGTGTAGATTCGGCAAAGCGGTTTATTTTTATGTACCCAAGATCGTCATTGACCATGTAGGAAGCAACCACACTGCGCAACGGCACGCGCCCGCGTCTTACGGTATAAGTGAGCAATTCTGGAGCACCCTCCCGTTTAATTTTAAGCTCGACCTCACTACCCATTTTTCCTTTAAGAATGTTAGACAAGCTATCATCTGATATGGCATTACCAAAAAGAGGAATATCGTTGGCATAAACAATTCGGTCTCCACCTTGTATCCCCACTTTATGACTGGGGCCACCAGGTATAGCTCGTATAACAGCTATAGAATCTTTATAGGGATAAAAACTAATTCCAATCCCTACAAAATCTCCCTTCATATTCTCTTCTATTTCTGCGAGCTCACTAGGAGGAATGTATACACTATGCGGATCGAGATTATCCAAAATCCCATTGACCGTTACATCCACGATACTATCGGTATCAACAGTGTCAACATATTCGTAGTCAATATAATCTATGAGTCTGTTAAGCTTTTCCTTTTTGGAATTGCCTGCAAACAAGGCGGTATCGCTTTGACCAAAATTAAGCTTACTCCCAAGGAGGATTCCAAGGGCAATGCCTACAGCAAATAATAATGGGGTATATTTTTTTTTCTTACTCACAATGCATCTATCTCTGAAAGGTGTTCTACTTGAACGCCTGCCTTCTCTAAAAATTTTAATCCGCTGTTATCTTTATAGGCCTCTTTAAACACCACGCGGTTAATACCCGCCTGATGTATCAATTTGCTACACTCCTTACATGGCGATAGGGTGATGTATAAGGTTGCACCTCTACAAGACTGCGTTGAAGATGCCACTTTTAATATGGCATTGGCCTCGGCGTGTAGTACGTACCACTTGGTGTATCCATCTTCATCCTCACAAAAATTTTCAAAACCTGTTGGGGTACCGTTGTAACCGTCAGAGATAATCATTTTATCCTTGACAATGATAGCGCCCACTTGTTTGCGCTTACAATAGGAGAGTTTTCCCCACTCCTCGGCCATACGTAAATAGGCTCGATCGTACTTTTCTTGTTTTTTGGGCATGTTGTTGGGAATTATTGCGCCTCATTATCGACTTGCGCACTTTTCCGTTACGCTTTCGCGAAAGCGCAATCTATGGCAACTAAAGCTCTAAAATAAGTGCCTTAGGATGGATATGCAATGTATTAATTAATATTTAACGCAAAAAGCATCAAAAAGCATGTACCGACTTCATCAAAATAGGGATAACCATACCAATGACCACAGAAGAAATAACCATAACCCAATCGCGTAATGAAAAACGAAATACAGATTGCCCGATAAAACCGATAATGAGGACAACCAGAACAATGGCGATTTGAGCAACTTCAATACCCAAAGTATATTCGAGCAGTGGCATGAGCTTACTATCGGTATTGGCCGTCATCATTTTAAAGTAGGTGCTAAAACCAAGCCCGTGAATAAGACCAAAAAAAAGCGTTGTAGCCAGATACAAACCGACCTTTTCTTTACGAGCAGATTTTCCTGCGGTAAATACATTAAAAAGCGCGGTAATCAAAATGGTAATAGGGATGAGCAATTCGATCAAGCTCGACTTTACGCTCACCACTCCATAAGCAGCCAAGGCTAGTGCAAGGGTATGCCCAATGGTAAACACCGTGACTAATGTGAGTAATTTTTTCCAATTTGAAAACAAATAAGGTACCGTTAAAACGACGAGAAAAAGGATGTGATCATATGCGTTCCAGTCAAGTACATGAAAAAGACCTTCCTTAAAATAAAACCAGAATGTATCCATCAAAAAATTACTTAGGGGTTTCTCAAATGTACAAATTAAAATTATCGAATATTGATTATCTTTAAGGTCAATTTAAAACACATTTTTATGTCCTTGTCTGATCTATATGATAGTGGTTTTCGCAAACGCAATGAAGATCATTTTGCAGCTATTGTGCGCGTTGCTATGAGTGATGGTGTCATCACCAAAGAAGAACGTGAATTCTTAGATAGATTAGCCCATCATCTAGATATCTCTAAAGAAGAATACAAGGTCATTCTTAAAGACTACAAAAGCCATCCCATCAATCCACCTATCTCCTACGATCGCCGTTTAGAACGACTTTATGATCTGGGTCGTATGGTCTATGCCGATGCAGAATTGGGCCCGCACCAACGGGCACTCTTAGAGCGTTTGGGTGTAGGTTTAGGCTTTTCACCTCTCAATGTAAAATACATTGTAGACAAAGCACTTATTTTGGTAAGTAATCACGTAAGCTTAGAAGACTTTAAAGAAGAGATTCGATTAATGAACCGCTAAGGCAGCTTTAATCGGAATCCTTTTTTCTCTTGTACTTATTTATTTGCTTTTGTATGGTGGTAAATAACACTTCTTCATCAAGGGGTTTGGTAAGATAGGCATTCATACCAACTTCTTTACAAGCTTCTCGATCTTCGTCACTACTACGCGCAGTCAGGGCTATGATGGGTAGTTTGCTTATGCGTTTGGAAGGGTGATTTCTAATTCTGGAAGCAGTATCAAATCCATCCATTATAGGCATGGTTAAATCCATCAATACGAGATCATAGTGATAATTATCCAAAAATTTGAGGACCTGCTCGCCGTTTTTGGCGATATCGAGACTGTATTCCTTTCGGTTGGCAAATAATTTTAAAAGCAATAACTGGTTGACCTCAACATCTTCTCCTAAGAGGATACGTTTGCGGTCAGCTTTAGACACGGTTTCTGTAGACGGTTTGCGTTTCTCGATCTTTTTCCGCTTTTGATCATGGGATACGCCCACATCTAGCGTAAAACGAAAGGTGCTTCCTTTACCTTTGGTACTCTCTACGGTAATCTGACCCCCCATAAGCTCGGTAAGCTGTTTTACAATACTCAAACCTAATCCTGAACCGCCAAACAACCCTTGTTTTTCTATCTGAGTAAAACTGTCAAAAATAGTGGCGATATGTTCTTGGTCAATCCCGATACCCTCGTCACTAACCTCAATAGTTAACGGAATTTTTCTCAAATTTCTGGAGTTCGTAAACACTTTTAACCTTACCGTTCCCTTATGAGAATATTTGATCGCGTTATCTAAGAGATTTACCAATATTTGATTGATACGCAAATGATCAATCACGAGAAATTTTGGAATTTTCTCCCCAATTTCAACAACAAATTCTAGCCGCTTTTCTTCAGCCTGCAAGGCGTAAGTTGCCGATAGTCTATCGAGATACTTCCTAAAGTCAAAACGCTTATTTTTAATTTCAAGGCGACCGGCTTCAATCTTAGAAATATCCAAGAGATCGTCTACGATGGCTGCCAGGTTTTGACTTGAGCTTTTAATGATATTAACCAGGTCGAGTTGTTCTCGATTAAGGGCTGTCCCTTGTAAGACATTTATAAACCCTAAAATACTATTTAAAGGTGTACGAATCTCGTGACTAACATTGGCCAGGAATTTATTTTTAAACCCTCGCTGAACTTCTAGCTGATGGTTGAGCTCCTGGGCCATATTAAAGTCTATGATAGACTCATTCCTGACTTGTTTAATTTGATGAACGCTCTTGTAATGATCGGTAAGATCAATAATAAATAAGACAGCCTCTGCTTTGGTGGGATCGATATGTACGCGTATGTCAAAAAAGCACTGCCTGCTCAACACTTCTATTTGTACGCAATAGAAATAATGAGAATTCTTCTCTTGGTCAAACAGAGAAGTAATCGCATAGAAAAAAGGATGATAATCGGTTAATAAGCTGTCTTTTTTGACACGCATTAAAGTGTTGGTCGTATCAAGAACTTTAGCTTCCTGATTAACGACAATAACCTGAGTGTTTTTCTGTAAAAATTCTTCTTGGAGGGATTTAAGCATTTTTGAGCATTTGAGCTGCAACATCAGTAAACAGCTGTTCTACATTCTCGCCAGTTTTAGCACTAGAAAGATAATCAGCTCGAATGTCTTGCTCTTGTAATGCTTGCTGTAATGCTTCCGCATCGACCAAGTCCACTTTATTCCCGATAATGTGCACAGGAACATGGGGATATTTTTCAGAAAGATGATCAAGATTGTATGATAAGTCGCTATAAGTTACTTTACGCGAAGCGTCAAACACGTAGATAAATGCAGAGGCGCCTAAGAGATAAGAGGGCCTGTATTTTGTAAAATCATCGGTTCCTTCAACATCCCAGATGATTAAAGTAACTGGTTGATTGCCTATCAGCACCTCTTTCTTCATAATGTGAACACCTATGGTCACAATATAGTTTTCTGAAAAGGTATCTTCTACAAACCGCCTTAATAAGGACGACTTACCAACGCCAAAATGTCCTAATAATACTACTTTCTTAGATACGCTCATCGGTAAAATATTCTTTTAATTTTTTGGTAAAACTAGCTTTGTTGTTCAAATCATCTTTATTGATGACAAATTGGGCAAAGTCATAAAGTACGTCTTCCAATTTATCTTTGAAAGACTCGTCATAAATGCCAGACAATACAACTGCAATATAATAGTTCGAAAAGTTTTGGAGGTGTACGGTGAACAATTCGTAATCAATGCGCTCTAATTGCATTTCTTCACCTGCAGTAAAGGCATCTTCGACAAAACTTTTAATAGCCGTTAGCATACCAGCCACCATATCTTCATCTATGGTTTGGGTTTTGGCATAATTGGCAATGAGTAAACCCGACCCCTTTTCAATAACCATGATCTGCTCAATACGGGCTTTATATTGTTCATACATCAATGCAGCAGCAGTTACCTCAGAAGGTTTCTCTTTAGAAAACCATCTCTTAAAAGAAAAGGTTTTATTTAGTCTGTGGTTAATATCGTCGTTGAGCTTTTTGATTTCACTTTGCACATATTTCTTAATCATTTTCCCTATGATGGGAAACAAGGCTTCGGCAACAGCTTCCTGAGATTTTTTGATTTCAGTTTTTAGTGCTTGAGTAATTACTGGGCCTAAAGTTTGTGGAATTTCTTGTACAAAACCCGAAAGCCGTTCTTCCAAAATAGGATTGACTCGCTCTGAGAGATGTTCCTGTTTGGATTCTAACAACTGAATTTTACGCAGCACATCCTTATCCGGCTCAAGATCGTCGGTGAGCAGGAGTTCTTTTAAAATTTCTAGCCGCTGATCAGAATTCATGGCCTTTTGGGGTGCTTGGTAAACGTTGTTAGGCTTTGATATTCTCGCCCATGCGTATTAGCATATCACCGAGATCTTCCCGGTTCACTTTCTTGTGATCCAAAGCTTCAGCTTTTTCAGAAAGTGCTTGTTCTAAATCAGAAATTCTAATATTGACATCTGTACTCAGATTATCAATAGCTGTCATCAATTCCTTACGCGTATCGTCAACATACTCCATGGGTTCTTGACGTTTGGCAGCCATATCCGACTTTAAGGTTTCGAATTCATGATTGTATTCTTGTATATTTTCTCCAAAAATGAGATTTTTTATCGCCTCAATTTTTGAATTTGCAACTTCTTGTTCTGATGCTGTCGCGGAAGTGGATTTTTTTGCCATAAAAGATTCTTTATAAAGAATTCAGTAATTCAAAGATATAAAAAATCCAATAGCCTAGGTCAACAGGCGTCTAACCAAATTCTGCCATAAAAGCTTCTGCTTTTTCGACCATGTTGTGACTGCCACAAATAAATGGAACACGCTGATGGAGGGCTGTGGGTTTCAAATCCAAAATGGAGGTATATCCATCGCTTGCCTTCCCACCTGCTTGTTCGGTAATAAATGCCATAGGATTACACTCATAGAGCAAGCGCAATTTACCGTTGGCATTAAGCGAACTCTTGGGGTAGAGATAGATACCACCTTTTATCATATTGCGATGTATGTCCGAAACTAAAGACCCTATATAGCGAGAAGTGTAGGGACGATTTTCTGATTCTTCCTGACAATATTTGATGTACTTTTTAACTCCCAACGGAAAATGTGTATAGTTTCCTTCATTAACCGAATAGATAGTACCGTCTTTAGGAAATTGCATATTGGGATGTGAGAGGTAGAATGTCCCAATAGCTGGGTTGAGCGTAAAGCCATTCACCCCATGTCCTGTAGTGTAGACCAACATCGTAGAGGTGCCATATATGATATAACCTGCCGCTACCTGATTTCGCCCTGGCTGTAGAAAATCTTCCATGGTTACAGGTGTACCTGGTGGCGTCACTCTTCTGTAAATTGAAAAGATGGTACCTACAGAGACATTTACATCGATGTTGGACGAACCATCTAGTGGGTCCATCAAAACGACATATTTGTTCTGATTATCCTCCTTATGCCCTTCTATAGTTATAAAATCGTCATTCTCTTCACTACCTATCCCACAGACAATTTCTCTGTTTTTTAAGGTAGATATAAAAGTCTCGTTAGCAATTACATCAAGTTTTTGCTGATCTTCACCTTGGATATTTGTTTCGCCAGCAGCTCCAACAATATCAACCAATCCGGCTTTATTTACTTGGTGATTAACCACTTTGGCAGCCAGTCTGATTGAATTGATCAATCTAGAAAGCTCTCCAGAAGAGTATTTAAACTCGGCTTGATTTTCAATTATAAATTCGCCAAGAGTCTGATTTTTTCGTGCCATATGACAGGTATCGATTGTTTTGACAAAAATAGGTACAATTATATGGTTACTACAACGTTTTCGTGGACAATTATTAGCTATTTTGTCTACTTTCGTTTTAAAAAATACCCATGTCAATCACTATTAGAAATGCCACCGCCCGAGATATGGGCTCGGTGCTCCAATTGATACAAGAATTAGCCATTTATGAAAAAGAACCTAATGCGGTCAAAATCGACGAAGCGCTCTTACGAGAATTAGGCACAGGAGATCAGCCACTTTTTAAATGCTTTGTAGCCGATAATGGAGAGAAGATAGTCGGGATGGCATTGGTATATTTTAGATTTTCGACCTGGGTCGGAAAATCACTTCACCTTGAAGATCTGGTTGTAGCTCAAAAGGAAAGAGGTAAAGGAATAGGCACCCTACTTTACAATGAGGTTATGCGTTATGCCCAAGACCAGCAGGTAAAACGAGTAGAGTGGGTGGTTCTTGACTGGAATACCCCAGCTATCTCCTTTTATCAAAAAACAGGAGCACATTTACTCAAAGACTGGTATCTTGCGCAAATGGATGAAGGTCGATTAAATCGATATTTGGCCCAAATTGATTCTCATACATCAACTAAGTAGCAAGAGCCCATGCAAGTATATAAATTTGGCGGAGCCTCGGTCAAGGATGCCGAGGGCGTAAAAAATATAGTCAATGTGCTTCAAACCATGCAACCTTCGCAAAAGGCGGTAGTCATTTCGGCTATGGGTAAGACAACAAACGCCTTAGAAGGGGTTATAGATGCTTATTTCAATGACAAAGCCCAACTGCCCGATCGCATTTCGGCTATTCATTCCTATCATATTCAAATTTTAGATAATTTGTTTGCCCAAGGGCATCCCATCTATCAATCAGTACAAAGCCTGTTTGAAGAATTAAAAGGGTTTTTGGCCTGGAACAAATCTCCACAATACGATTTTGTCTATGATCAGGTGGTTTGCTATGGCGAGTTAGTCTCTACAACTATCGTAAGCGCTTATCTCACAGCCGTCGATATCCAGAATCATTGGGTAGACGCTCGTGAACTAATCAAAACGGATACGAGCTATAGGGATGCCCGAGTAGATTGGGAACAGACCGCTCAGGCTATTAAAGAAAAACTTGACCCCAAAAAACTAACCATAACTCAAGGGTTTATTGGCTCAGACAAAAATAACTTTTCTACTACTTTAGGTCGGGAAGGGAGTGATTATACTGGAGCTATTCTAGCTTACTGTCTAGGCGCCAATGACCTCACTATTTGGAAAGATGTTCCTGGGGTGTTAAACGGGGATCCTAGAGTATTTGAAAACTCAAAACTCTTACATCAAATTTCGTATGAAGAGGCTATTGAGCTCGCTTTTTACGGTGCATCTGTCATTCATCCTAAAACCCTACAGCCGCTTCAACGAAAAGAAATACCGCTGTTTGTCAAATCATTTTTAAACCCGAAAGAGGCAGGTACGGCAGTGCGAAAAGGCCAGCGTCTCATCCCAGAAGTACCCTGTTTTATCGTCAAAAAGAACCAAGTACTGATCTCTTTATCTTCACTTGATTTTTCCTTTATGATGGAAGACAATATTGGAGAGGTATTTCGCCTATTAGGCCAATATAAAATGAAAGTTGACTTGATTCAAAACTCGGCCATTAGCTTTTCTGTATGTGTAGACAATAAATTTGATAACTTAGACACCTTGACCAAAATGTTACAACGCACCTTTAAGGTAAAAGTGAGCCAAGACGTCGATCTCTACACGATAAGACATTGTACCACCGCGGTCCTTAAAGATTTTGAAAAAGATAAGAATGTATTGGTAAAGCAGATGGCGCAGCATACCGTGCAGCTGGTGGTAAGCTCCTAGGTTGAAGAATTGCCAAAATAAAAGCTAGTAAAAAGGAGCTGGACCAATGAACACCGCTACATGGTAGGAATTGCTATATTTGCTGGTAAACAAGAGAAACATTCATGGGTCTGGTAACCGCAAAAGAAGTCGCTCAAGCGATTAAAGTTGATAAGCTTGGCTTTGTAGGCACTTTTTTAGGGTGGACTTTGATGAAAGTTCTCAAAATTTCTACAGCCAATAAAATTTATGATCGCAATAAGCACTTGACCGATCTCGATTTTTTAAACTCACTTTTAGATGAGTTTGAAATTAAATTTGAGATTCCAGAAGCCGATTTAAAACGTCTTCCCAAAGACGGTGCCTTTATTACGATATCCAACCACCCCTTAGGTGGTATTGACGGAATCCTCTTGTTAAAACTCATGCTAGAACAGCGCGAGGATTTTAAAATTATAGCCAATTTCCTGTTACATCGCATAGCCCCATTAAAACCTTATGTGATGCCCGTCAATCCTTTTGAGGATAGAAAAGATATAAAATCGAGTGTGATCGGATTTAAGAGCGCGCTTAAACATTTGAGCGAGGGGCATCCCTTAGGCTTGTTTCCAGCCGGTGAAGTCTCTACCTACAAGGATGATAAGCTCATCATAGACAAACCCTGGGAAGAAGCAGCGATGAAGCTTGCCAAAAAAGCCAATGTCCCGGTGGTGCCTATTTACTTTCACGCCAAGAACAGTCAACTTTTTTATCAACTCTCTCGTATTAGTGATACGCTGAGAACGGCCAAATTACCCTCAGAGTTACTCACCCAAAAACACAGGGTTATAAAAGTGCGTATTGGGCATCCCATTTCGGTAAAAGCGCAACAGGAACATGAAAGTTTAGAAAGCTTTACAGAGTTTGTACGCAAGAAGACCTATATGCTGGCTAAGTCTTTTGAAAAAAAGGGCTTATTAAGTGGTATTCCTCAGACGCTAAAAACCCCTAAAGAACCCAAAGCAATAGTTACCGAAATAAGCAGTGATCTCATTCAAAACGAGATTGCCCGCTTGCGCGAAAACGATCGGCGGTTACTCCAATCCAAAAACTATGAGGTATTTCTGGCCCCTGCACAAGACATGCCCAATATCCTCCAAGAAATTGGTCGCTTGAGAGAGATTACCTTTCGGGCCATAGGTGAGGGAACTAACGAGGCCATAGATTTAGACAATTTTGATCGATACTATTATCATATGTTCTTGTGGGATACCCAAACACAAATGATTGCCGGTGCCTACCGCATGGGATTGGGATCCAAAATTTTTCCAGAGTACGGAATAGATGGGTTTTACCTCCAAGACCTTTTTAGGTTTGATCCAGAATTGCATAAAATGATGAGCCAAAGTATCGAAATGGGACGTGCTTTTATCATTAAAGAATATCAACAAAAACCCATGCCGCTGTTTTTGTTATGGAAGGGCATTGTACATACAACACTGAGATTTCCAGAACACAAATATCTCATAGGAGGTGTAAGTATTTCAAA
>CAZJWI010000094.1:0-9848 GCA_964549485.1 uncultured Flavobacteriaceae bacterium | reverse complement strand
GTCTACATATCCCATCCATCCATCTTCTTTATTTTGCAAGGGCGTATCTACAGGAAGAGTGATTCCATGGGCATAGCTTTTTTGATAAGCGGTGGCATACAATCCTGCATCGGGCAAGGAAGATTTGAGCTTTGCAAGTGTTTCCAAATGCTCAGCTGCCCATAAATCATCGGCATCTAGAAAAGCAACAAGAGATGTATTCGCTTTTTCGACGCCAAAATTTCGCGTAAGCGAAACGCCTTCATTGGCTTTAGAAAAAAGGTGTATGCGAGGGTCGTCATAGGCTTTGACAATTTCAGCACTACGATCGGTAGAACCATCGTCTACCACTATAGCTTCAAAATCGGTATATGTTTGATCGCATAAGCTCTCAAGGGTATCCATTATGTGTTTTTCCTTATTGTACAAGGGGATGATGACACTAATTTTAGCCATGACGCTGTCGTTTTATATAATGGTGCAGTCGTATGAGGTCAAAGGCGCTTAGACTTGGAGTATCAGATAACACCCGATTTTTTAATCTGTTTTGCAGCAGCGTTAAGCCGCTGTAGAGTATGGGGGTAAGTCCCCATTTTTTGAGCTGTTGGTATCGCAATTGTAGGCGTGTTTTAAGATGTAGTTCTGGGAACTTTTTTTCAAAAGCAACCAGCTGATCTATGGCCAGTAGTGATTTTTCCAAAAAGACGGCATTGGTCTCAAGACCGAGATGGTAAACGGGATTGTCTATATGACAGACATTGGCTTGTCTTTGTTCGAGTTGTAGCGCCATTATATTGTCCAGGCCATAGCCTTTTTGCGCTTTTGGATTACAGGCTTGAAATATTGACTTTTTGATACAAAGGTTAGCAGAGACTATGAGATAGGGATGTTTTTGACGTTGTTCTGGTAGTCTTGCCTCGCGTTTGTGTCCATATAGCCATCGTAAACGTAGGCTCGGTTCTGGAGCCGATTCTAGATACGCAATACCGCCAGCTATCACATCACAATCCTCACGTATATATTGCTCAAAAATTTTTAGAAAGTCTGATGTCTTAGGAAGGACATCACTGTCCAAAAAAAGCAAATAGGCATACTGTGCATCTTCTGCCAATAGAGCTCTGGTTGCTGTACGACCCAGATTTGTATGGTTCTGAGCTTTTGTAATAGGAATTGCGGTAGCCGGTAATTTTAGATCGGCTACTTTATGCTGTGTAGAAGCATCGTCTCGTATCAGTATTTCTAAGGGGAAAGATACCTCTAGGGCCTGGGTGATCAGTGTCTGTAACAAGACAGAAACATCGTAATTATATGTAGGAATACAAATGGATAGCATAGACTACTTGTCTAAAATACAACAATACGATAAATCCTATCTTTATCACTAATTTTGAGCCTATACATTGTCAACAACTTCTATGCATCTCATTAAAGACAAACTCCTTTATATTGGTATTGGAGTTCTAATAGTTTTCTTTTTTCTCACCTTGGACTTACCTGCATTTTGGGATGCAAAGAGTAAATTTTTGAGGGCAGATTGGCTTTATACACATCAATTGTCAACCTTGCTCGTGCCTACCCACCTCAATTCAGGTCACCCTCCTTTGTGGTTATGGGGACTTGCTGGATTTTGGACGATGTTTGGTAAATCCCTCTGGGCCGCGCGTCTACTCTTATTACTAGTCAATATTGGTGTATGGGTGCAGCTGTTGCGACTGGCAAGATTACTATTTGTTAAACATGTTCCTTTTGTATTGGTACTTCTCTTGGCCATAGAACCCACCTTGCTCGCTCAAACCACCAATCTTAACAACGATATGCTCTTGTTGTTTTTTGTATTATTAGGGCTCAATAGCCTCATTGCTGCTAGAGGTTTGTGGTTTACCATCGCATTAACCGGCATGTTATTTACCAATTTAAGAGGTATTTATTGTTTGATAGCGCTTGGATGTATACAGGCATTACTCTACCGCTTTTTAAATGCAGCCCCTGGAGGTCACACGAGTATACCATGGCAAAACCCTTTGATTAAAAGCTATCGGTATACCCTGCTACCTTATCTGATAAGCATAGGTCTCTTTGGTTTGTTTTTGGGGTATCAATATCAAGAGTTAGGTTGGGTAATCGTTACCCCAAATAAGACATATGCTGGTCATCGCGAAGCAGTAGGGCTAATGCGTATCGTGAAAAACATTGCAGCTTTTGCGAAGAATCTTTTAGAGTATGGTCGCTTTCTGGTCTGGCTGCCTTTGTTATATTTATTATTCAAGCTAAAGGTGACAAAGTCCAAAACGCTCTCTGTCTCTTCGCGCATACTCTTTTTGTCTTTGGTGGTTTTTTTGACAGTTTTCTTTTTAGGTATGGTCCCCTTTAGTAATCCTATGGGGCCACGTTATTTCATGATTTGCAACCTATTGGCCATTTTGTTATTTATCAATCTCCTCTACGAAAGTCAATGGATAAGCACTTTAGGTCGTAAGCTGGTTATTAGCCTTGTTGGTCTTGGTTTTATTACGGGGCATTTTTGGATTTATCCTGCCACTATCGCCCAAGGCTGGGATAGTAGTTTGGCTTATCTCAATTATTTCCCATTAGAGCAACAGATGTTTACCTATATCGATAAGAACCAAATCAATACCCAATCTATTGGGACCAACCTGCCCCTGGGTAACCGCTGGGTATCTCTGGCCAAAAATGACAATAGCGAAGATCCTAAATTTAGTGAGTTAGACTTGAGCTCCAATAAGTATGTATTGTTCTCCAATATAGAAAATTCGACCTCAGATCAAGATATACAAACACTACGTACGCAATGGGAAGTAATTGCAGACCTAAGACAACTAGGTGTATTTTTGACCTTGTACAAAAACCCTTCAACCCCTTAGATGTATCAAAAAGCCACTAAAATAGTTTTGAGTATAGGGGTTCTGCTGGCCACCATACAATATCTATCTGGCCGAAGTATTTGGCTGGATGAGGCCAAGCTCGCCTTAAATATAATGGATCGATCCTATCTCGAGCTGTTATCACCCTTGCACTCCAATCAGGTGGCACCTATCTTATTTTTATGGGTCGAACGCTTTTTTACAGATCTTTTTGGTGTCAATGATTACAGCCTAAGACTTTTTCCTTTTATTGCTTTTTTAGGTGCAGTTTATGTGCTGTACCACCTTTTGCCTTTGCTTTTTTCTTCGCGGCCTTGGCAATTTGTGGTGGCCACCTTATTTGCCTTTTCGCAACCAGTCATTTACTTTGCCTCCGAGCTCAAACAATACATGATAGATGTATTGGTGGTTTTGTCATTGATCTATCTAGTTCTATATCCTTTTAAAAGCCAAAAGCGCCAACTCATTATTCTTTCACTAGCCGGTATACTCAGCATTGGTCTTTCTAATATTGCTGTTATTGTATTATTTACTGTAGGGCTTTACGGATGGTGGAACTCTTATCGTTCTAAGGCTAGTATATGGAATACCTTTCTTATCCCAATTGGATGCTGGATACTGGCTTTTGGGGGCTATTATTTTCTATTTATTCACCAACATCCTAATCGGGTTTTAATGTTACCTTATTGGGAATTTGCCTTTATGCCATCCAATCCATTTAGCCACGAGTTTTGGCAGTGGTGTTATGATAACTACACTATGGTTTTTGGAAAGATCATAGGAGCTAATCCCAAAATACCCTTGTTATATCATATCTATGGTATTGCCTATATCATTGGAGCCTTTGCTTTCGCTAAACCGAGCTCGCGAGGTTCACGACCAAAGGGAGAGCTCAGCGTTAAACCGAGCTCGCGAGGTTCACGACCAGAGGGAGAGCTCAGCGATAAACCGAGCTTGCGAGGTTCGCGAGTAACGGGAGAGCACAGCGATAGCGCAAAAAATTATCGAATACTCTTTTTGACGATCACCCCAATAGTACTACATCTTTTACTTTCAATGTTATCCTTATACCCCTTTGCCAGACGTACTGCTTTTTATTTGATGCCTTTGCTTATCGTGATTTGCGCCAAGGGATTTGTAGCACTAATTGGCTATTTTTGGTCGCTGTTGCGACTTAAAAAGGCACTGTGGGTATACGCCCTTCCTGGTTTGGTCTTACTTCTTATTACACTATATACCTTCCCTAAAAAGCGCGAACCCTTTAAACCTGTTTACAAATTTATGCAGGCGCAATTGGAACCAGAAGATATTATTTTACTCAATGGGGCTACAGATAATGCTTGGGAATACTACGAGCGCACAGGGTTTATTGATTTGTCAAATAGGGTGATTAAAACGGGACAGCATTCGTATGACTTTGATGCGCATAAACCTGGACTAGATACCTTATCAGGAAGAGTTTGGCTGTTTTATACCCATGATCATACCGATAAAGAGAAATATAAGATGTTAGAATCTCGATTTATGATTAATCATCTTAAGGGACGGGGGCAAGTGTTAGATTCGGTACGTGATATATCGGCAGGGGCCTATATTTTTGACCTATAGCAACCTGTCAAACTGTACGTTGTACTACTTCAAAAATTTTGTTGTTATCGCATTTGAGCGTTTTTGAAGGATATTTGAGCAATAAGGCATAATCGTGGGTCGCCATTAAGATGGTATTGCCATTTTTATTAATCTCTTGTAGTACTTCCATTACCTCGACACTAGTTTGTGGGTCTAGATTACCAGTGGGCTCATCGGCCAGGATGAGCTCGGGATCGTTGAGTAGTGCCCGTGCTATAGCCACACGCTGTTGTTCGCCTCCAGATAGCTGAAACGGCGATTTAAAGTCTTTGCTTTGCATACCCACTTTGGTCAAGACCTCGTCTATTTTTTTATCCATCAAGGTTTTGTCTTTCCAGCCTGTTGCTTTTAAAACAAACCGAAGATTGTCTCGAACCGTACGATCGTTGAGCAATTTAAAATCTTGGAAAACAACACCTAGTTTTCTTCTTAAAAATGGAATTTGTTTTTCCTTTAGCCCTTTGAGATCAAAGCCTACTATATGACCAGAGCCTTCTTGTAGTGGAAGATCACCATATAGCGTTTTCATAAAACTACTTTTTCCTGAGCCTGTTTTTCCAATTAAATACACAAAATCGCCAGGATTTACTGTAACATTAACCTCAGACAATACCATATTGTCACGCTGGAAAATAGAGGCTTTTTGTAACTGTAAAACGGGCTGTATCATTAGAACGATAGAAATTTATAGCTCAAATTTAGCATAATTGCGCTATACTCAGAAATATCAAACGGAAAGTCTTCACCTAAATGATCTCTGTCTTGAAAAAATCGAGCTTCTATACCAAATCTCTTATAACTATATCCAAGACCAAATTGGAAGGATGAAGTACCACTATCTGATCTTACAATATCCTGTCTCCCCGAGCTATCAGCCTCATAGTCTGTTGATAGTTCAAAACCATAACTAGCGTTAAGGATGAGGCTATGATGATCGTTCAAATGTAAGTAATGTCTGAGGCCTATACTGGCATTTAATACAGATAAGCTAACGGATTGCCTACGTGGGGCCATTTCATCCAAAAATGGAATATCCGTCTCGGACTCATAATTCATGGTATTCACACCTGTGAATACACCCCATTTATTATTATCAAATGGTAATAGAATCTCTATTTCTCCTCCAAATGTGGGAGTGATTTTGGTTGGGAATTCAGTAAATGTGAAAACGATTTTATTTTCAATCGACGAAGAAACTAGACCTGCCATCGCTTTAACATTTATAATCCATTTTTGACTTGTTTGATTGGTTACTTCGATGCTGTTATTGTTACATTCATTGTAGGCATTAAAAAAATTGACCAATGATTTTTCGCGATAATTCACTTTTGTGGCTTGAAGAAATTTTCCATTTGTACAACTCAACCTACTTAGTTGCTGTTGAAACCTATTATTGGTTCGTATACCTCCTGTAGCTGGTTGGTATTGTTTATACACTAAGGGGTTAAGTGTATCTGAGTCTTTTGTTTTTTGTTTGTAGAAAAACCGAAGTAGGCCGTTGTCTGAATATTTGTAAAGGGTAGCTTCACCATCAGCAATGATTTTAAGTAGTACATCTTCGCTTTCAAAAATGGGAGCGCGTTGGTTGGATAAAGAATTAATCTGATTTAGGGATTGATCTACAGCTACTACATGGCGTTCATACCTATAATAATTAGGGATTTGAAATGCTTTAATATCCGTTAAGGCAACTTGTGTGGCAACTTGGTCAGCACCTTTTTTAAATACGATGTATTTAGGGTTCTCGGTCCAATTCATATTTTTAATAAGTCCCTGATGAACCTGACCTTGATTATCTGTATAACTACCTGTTTCAAAGGTGTTTTGAGCAACTACGCTTAGCGAACCGGTTACTATAAAAAGAATAAAAAGAAATTTTGACATATAAAGTGTTGTGATTAGAATTTGACAAAAGTATAACCTACAGTGAGCATAAAACTTGTGTAGGTAGATCTACCGCTCGATTTGCCTTTAGAAAAGTGATCTTTGGTACCATTGTGTCGCGCCTCAATTCTCAGGTTGCCATAATTATATCCAAAACCGATACCATAAGTACCAACTGGGATGGCGACTTCAATATCCCTACTGCGTTCATTTTCGATAGTAGATGAGGATCTAACTTCTGCGCCATAATTGAGACTGGCAAACAGTCTAGATTTACCGCCAAGGTAAAAGTAGTGTCGCACCCCTGCAGCAATTTCAAGCGCATTATATGTAAACTCGGTATTTTGCGTAATTGTTGAGGTACCCAAACCAGCAGGTATGGTAAAGGTGTCACTTCCCGAAAACTTCATAGTACGGGCGTCCATAAAAATTGCCCATTTATCATTATTGGTGGGTAATGTATACGCTATCTCAAAGCCATAGGTAGGTGAGGTTCCTGATCCGTAATCAAAATTTTGCGGTATTTCTTTTACCGAATAGGAGTTGTAATTGGGACCCCCAAAGAGGGTAAGAGCAAATCTAGGTCCTCTTTCCTTCTGTTTCACTTCGGCTTGCTGGATGCCCATGCAATCGTTGTATTTTCTGAGATAGCTCAGAATATCTGAGGTCGAATACTGCAACGAAGCCACGTCGGGCATTTTTCCTTTATCACACGAAAATTGATTTAATAACTGTTGTTTAAAATAATTATTCTCGACGATGTCCTGTTCTGCGCTCAAAAAACGCTTGTACACTAGTAGTTCAATAAGCCCCGCTTTGTTTATAAAAAACAAAGAGAGATGTTTACCTTCTCTGTAGCTATACAATTTAGTCTCTCCATCCATCATTACTTTAAGAAAAACGACTTTAAGACGCACTTCGGGATTACGGTCATAATTTAGTGTACTTACATCTTGAGGAGAGTAATCAATATTGGCTCGCTCTCTAATATATTGACTCGAACCATCTATTTTGAAGGCCTGAACTTCTCTTATCTTCTTAGTAGTGCTGTTGCGACCGTCTGGGGTGGTACTAAATTCGAAAGATGTGGGGTTGTCTTTCCAATCTAAGTTCTTGATATATCCTGAATGGGTTGTTCCTAAATTGTCTGTGTAAGAACCTTGTTCAAAATTGGTCTGAGCCGAAATAGCATAAGAAATCAACAATGCAAGAGTGCATAAGAAATCGGTGATTTTGGAAGTGTGTTAAAGCGCAATAATACAGTTTAATAGCTCAAATTGAAAAAGTTTAAAACGTATAATGGTGCTTATATCTATAAGTATATTATTATCAGTAAATTAGGTAAGTCGCAAACCTAGGCTTAATTGTCTCTAGAGCTACCTGCTTTTCAAGTGATTTGAGTAGACCCATTAAAAGATCCAAGAACTAGCAGTCAAACAATAAAGCTTAGACATCTAACTGTGATGTTTTAATTAAAACTTGGCAAAAGTATAACCCACAGTAAGCATTAAACTATTGTAGGAAGAATCATCCCTTGACCTGCCTTTACTGAAATGATTTTTATTCCCATTGTATCGGGCTTCAATTCTAAGATCTCCATAATTGTAACCAAAGCCTAGGCCATAAGTACCAACAGGAAGTTTAACTTCTGAATCTCTGCCAGTTTCAAAATCAATTACTGAAGAGGAGGTAGCCTCTGCCGCATAATTTGCACTAACAAATAGACGCGATTTTTTGCCCAGGTAAAAGTAATGACGCACCCCAGCAGCAATTTCTACTGCTCGATATGTAAAATTCACATCTTGGACCGATCCCGGCAATCCTAATACACTAGGTCTTGTATACTGTTGTTTGGCATCAAAACGATGCGTTCTGGTATCAATAAATATCGCCCACCTATCATTATTATGCGGAAAAATGTATTCGATCTCAAAGCCATAAGTCAGATTCACTGCCGATCCAAAATCAAAGGATTCCAGGTTATTGATATCGGCGGTGTAAGAATTAAAGTTAGATCCTCCTATAAGTGTGAATCTTAATGCTTTTTCTTTTTTTCTTTGATCAATTTGCTTTTGATCAATGCCCATACAGGCATTATATTTAGTGATATAATCTACGATGTCTGAAGTGCTATACCGCACAGAGCTAACCTTTGGCATTGTTTTTCCCTCGCAAGAGAACTCATTTTGAAGTTGTTGTTGGTAGTAATTATTGGTGACAACATCTTTTTGAGTATTCAAAAACCGTTTATATACCAGTAATTCTATTTTTTCGTCATCTTTGGAAAAATAGAGCGAAAGATTTTTTCCCTCTTTATAACGGTATAATTTGGTATCGCCATCAATTAATAGCTTTAGCAAAACTGTTTTTAAAATAGTGTCCGGACTACGATCATAATTTAAGTTATTTACTTCTTGAGGTGAGAGATCGACATAAACTTTTTTCTTGACATAGCGACTTTTACCTTTAATAGAAAACTGTTGTATAGCCCTCATAGGAATTATCTCACTATTTACTCCATCTGGGGTAATACTAAATTCGAAGGATATGGGGTTGTCTTTCCAATCCAGATTTTTGATATATCCTGAATGGGTTGTACCTAGATTGTCTGTGTAAGAACCTTGTTCAAAATTGGTCTGAGCCGAAATAGCATAAGAAATCAGCAACGCAAGAGTGCATAAAAATTTGGTCATTTTGGAAGTGTGTTAAAGCGCAATAATACAGTTTAGTAACTAGAATTAAAAAGGTTTTCAATCTATAATGGTATTAGCAATTCTAAGCCTATCACAATCAATAATTTAGAACAGCAGGCCAAATGAGATAGAGTTACATTGTTAATTTCCTTTTTAAAACTCTATATAATTATGTGGGTATTCTCCCGTTATCCTCTAAGAAGAGGGCTATCTTTGATATAGATGCACTCTTGTGTATTGTCGATGCGTTTCAAGGGCCGAAGAGGTCCTAACGATAGGCTAAAAACAACTTAAAACGACTCAAATTATGCAAAAGCCGATAGCCGTACTGGCTGCTTTCCTGCTCTATGCAAGCACAATTTTGGCACAACAAAGTGCTGTGTTTACCAGCGATCTGGTCAAATATGATAAAGCACTTTCACTTTATAATAGCAAGCAATATCTCGCGGCACAAACCCTCTTTGAAGAGGTACAACAAGAGACCAACGATACAGGGATACAGGGAGATTGTGCTTATTATATAGCTAATGCCGCTGTGCGACTCAATCAACAAGGGGCAGATAACCTTATGCTGAGTTTTGTAAATAATTACCCTACAAGTGTAAAGCGTAATTCGGCCTTTTTGGATGTGGCTCAATACTATTTTGAGAATGGTAAGTATGCCTATGCCAGAAAGTGGTATGAGCGTGTAGATGAGGGAACTTTAAGCGGCGCTGCCTTAGAAACATACAACTTTCAAAATGGCTATGCCTTGTTTAAAAACAAGCAATTTGACAAGGCA
>CAZJWI010000093.1:0-13753 GCA_964549485.1 uncultured Flavobacteriaceae bacterium | reverse complement strand
TCGCCTTTGGCGGTAGATTTAAAGGGTAAATCGGCACGTTCGGGTACGGGTAGTCCATCGATATCTTCGCGAAGTGCCAATACCTTGCCTGGGCGTTTCCCCTTTAAAATACCCACAACGCCAGTCTTGGCGATACCCGTTTCTACATCCATACCCAAAGATTTGAGATGGGCTGCAATTTTTTCGGCCGTTTTAAATTCTCTGTTACCCAATTCGGGGTTTTGATGAAAATCCCTACGCCAATCTATAAC
The DNA here is from genome assembly GCA_964549485.1 of uncultured Flavobacteriaceae bacterium. Taxonomy (GTDB): domain Bacteria; phylum Bacteroidota; class Bacteroidia; order Flavobacteriales; family Flavobacteriaceae; genus Dokdonia. The sequence continues at coordinate 13,502 of CAZJWI010000093.1, read as the reverse complement.
TTTACTTTCTATGGCACTGATGTCTTTGTCAATAGCTTGATTGACTACGGTTTGTGCTTTCGCGAAAGCGCAAACAGAAATAAGGGCGGCAAGGGCTAGTGGTTGTATTACTTTCATGTTGTAAGGTGTATTTGATGGTTGTTTAAATTATTGATTTAGATAATCGATACTCATTTGACTAAGCGCCTTGACACCTAATTGAAATCCAGATTCATCGATAAAGAAATCGGGGGTGTGATGCGGATAGGCTGTAGTATTTCCAGGTGTCATACCACCCAAAAAGAAATAAAAGCCAGGTACCTTTTCTTGATAAAAGGAGAAGTCTTCGCCCCCGGTAGTTGCCTTGGTAAGTTGAATGTTTTGAGCACCGCCTACCTTTTGCAGGGTAGGTAGCATTTGAGCAGTAAGCTCGAGATCATTAAAAGTAACAACGGTCATATTTTGCCAATCGATGCTAGCTTCTCCTCCATAGGCCTTAGCGATATCGCGGGCCATATCATTCATTCTTCTAATAATTTTGGTGCGCATATCAGGATCTAAAGTGCGTACAGTGCCTATCATTTCGGCGCTTTCTGGGATAATATTAAATCTCAATCCTGCGCTAATCTTACCCACAGTAATCACAGCAGCTTCATTGGTAAGTTGACTTTCTCTGGAGATAATACTTTGAAAACCATCTACAATTTTGGCTGCGATATATATAGGGTCAACTCCACTCCAGGGTTGACTTCCGTGTGTTTGCTTACCCTTTACATTAACGACAAAGCGCTCTGTGGCGGCCATAGTGCCACCAGGTTTATAGCGTATGGTATTGACCGGTGTGCTCGAGTTGATGTGGAGACCAAATATAGCATCTACTGCTGGGTTTTCTAAGACACCTTCTTTGACCATCAGTTTAGCTCCGCCTTCCTCACCTGGTGGAGGTCCTTCTTCTGAGGGTTGAAATATAAATTTGACCGTGCCTTTTATCTTGTCTTTATTTTTAGAGAGTACCTCTGCAACGCCCATAAGTATGGCCGTATGTGTGTCGTGACCACAAGCGTGCATAACCCCTGTTTGCTTACCTAAAAAGGTAGTGGTCACTTCAGATTTAAAGGGGATATCGGCACGTTCGGTGACGGGTAGGGCATCAATATCGGCACGAAGTGCCACCACTTTGCCTGGTTGGTCTCCTTTGAGAATACCTACGACTCCCGTTTTTGCAACTCCCGTCTGAACTTCTATACCTAGTCGTTTGAGGTGATTGGCGATTTTTTCGGCGGTTTTAAATTCTCGGTTACCTAATTCTGGATTTTGATGAAAATCACGACGCCATTCAATCACTTTATCTTTGACGGCCGCTATATCCTGATCAAAATCGGTTTGGCCCCAGGTAAGCAGTGGTAATAGAAATACTAAGGTTACAATGAATTGTTTTGTTGACATGAGTGCGCAATTTAAATTGTGATTGAAAAGATACAGCATTTTGAGCAAGTCAAAAAGCGATCATACGATAGCCCTCTTCTTGTGATTGTATCAAAATCGTCATAGCCGACAAGGCGATCTGGGTAAGGGGTAATCTCCGAGATTCGGGTAAATTACGAGCACCCGCGGTTTGACCACATAATATAATATCTACTCCTGCGCTATCTATAGCTTTTAAAAGTTCAATATTAGGATTGTCTACTCCAAATTTTTCTTTGTAAAACTCATTTTTGAGTAAGCCATAAGAAGCTTGCCCGTGCATAGCCATGCGTACTTTGAGTTGAGAAACGGGTACACCTGCTTTTTGATGCATATTCAAAAAGCGGGCAATGGTTTCTATGTAGGGGTTGCGTTGGGCAGGATCATCAGGAGCTTTAGATACATCAAAAACAGCTTTGAAGGTCAGGTCTGTATTTGTTTTATAATCTGGATCGGCAACAGCATAGGTCTTTCCAAAGGCTGGAATGACTTTGCCAGATGTGGCATTGGCATCAACTTGTGCTGTGATAGCTTTCGCGAAAGCGCATAGTGCAATAAGACAAAGGTATTTTAGTTTCATAAAAGTCTAATTTGAGAGAAAGATACAGAATCTACTAATGCGGTGTATCCATTCTGCCTTTGATGAATTTTGTAAATAGGATGAGAAAGGGAAGAAAAACGGCTTTTTAAAAACAAACTACCCAATAGGAATAGGTTAAAAATGGGGAAAGGCTGTTAAAAAAATGGTCGAAAAACATCGAAAAGAAGTTTTGAGTTTTACCTTCAAATCGTACTTTAGAACCTTGCTATGGATTCAAAACTGGAAGTATATATAGAGGGGCTAAATGATGCCCAAAGAGCACCTACCTTACACAAAGAGGGTGCCCTTATTGTGATTGCAGGAGCGGGTTCTGGGAAGACCAGAGTGCTTACCTTGCGCATTGCTTATTTGATGAGTCAAGGGGTAGATGCATTTAATATTTTGGCATTGACCTTTACCAATAAGGCGGCGCGTGAGATGAAAAAGCGAATCGCTGGCATAGTAGGAAATAGCGAAGCCAAAAATTTATGGATGGGTACGTTTCACTCCATTTTTGCCAAGATACTTCGCTTTGAGGCCGATAAATTAGGATACCCCTCTAATTTCACGATTTACGATACTCAAGATTCGCAGCGTTTGATAAGCGCGATTATTAAAGAATTGCAGCTAGACAAGGATGTGTATAAATACAAGCAAATCCAGAATCGAATTTCATCGTTTAAAAATAGCCTGATTACCGTCAAAGCTTATCTGAATAATCCAGAACTGGTAGAAGCAGACGCCATGGCCAAGCGCCCGCGTATGGGAGAAATCTATGCCGAATATGTAGATAGGTGTTTTAAAGCCGGTGCGATGGATTTTGACGATTTACTCTTGCGTACCAACGAATTACTTAATCGCTTTCCAGAGGTCTTGCAGAAGTACCAAAATCGATTTAAATACATATTGGTTGATGAGTATCAAGATACCAATCACTCCCAGTATTTGATTGTAAAAGCGCTTTCTGATAAATTTCAAAATATATGCGTAGTAGGCGATGATTCTCAAAGTATCTACGCCTTTAGAGGGGCAAATATTAGCAATATCATGAATTTCCAGAAGGATTATGATAATGTGGCTATGTATCGTTTGGAACAAAACTACCGCTCTTCCAAAAATATCGTAGAAGCGGCAAACTCTGTTATTGAAAAAAACAAAACCAGGTTAGATAAAAAAGTATGGACCGCCAATGAAGACGGTGGTCAAATCATTGTTCATCGCTCGCCCACCGATGGGGAAGAGGGGCGTTATGTGGCTTCGAGTATTTTTGAAAACCGCATGAACCACCAGCTCAAAAATGGGGACTTTGCGATTTTATACCGGACCAATGCCCAATCTAGAGCAATGGAGGATGCCTTGAGAAAGAGGGACATACCCTATAGAATTTACGGGGGCTTATCTTTCTACCAGCGCAAAGAGATAAAAGATGTTCTTGGGTATTTGCGATTAGTGATCAACCCCAAAGACGAAGAAGCCCTTAAACGGGTGATCAATTACCCAACTCGAGGTATAGGTGGTACAACCATTGACAAACTTGTTGTCGCGGCAAAGCATTACGGCCGTTCCATTTTTGAGGTCATGGAAAAAATAGAGCAGTTAGGGCCTTCCATGAATATTAATAGAGGTACTCAAACTCGGATAGCCAATTTTGTGACCATGATCAAAAGTTTTCAGATTCTCAATGAGTCAGGAGATGCTTTTGAAGTGGCAGAGCATGTGGCCAAAAAGACTGGCTTGCTCCAGGAACTAAAAAAAGACGGTACGCCAGAAGGAATTGCCCGTATTGAAAACATTGAAGAATTGCTCAATGGTATGCGGGATTTTGTAGAAGAACAAAAGCAACTGGCAGATACCACCGGATCCCTAGCCGAATTTTTGGAAGACGTTGCTCTGGCCACCACCATGGATGATGACAAGGGTGACGAGGATAGAGTTGCACTTATGACCATTCACTTGGCCAAGGGGCTCGAATTTCCCTTTGTCTATATTGTTGGGATGGAGGAAGACCTATTTCCCAGCGCTATGAGTATGAATACCCGAAGTGAGCTAGAAGAAGAACGTCGCTTATTTTATGTAGCCCTTACCAGGGCCGAAAAACAAGCCTATCTCACTTATACCGAGTCGAGATATCGATGGGGTAAACTCGTAGATGCTGAACCTTCTCGATTTATAGAAGAAATCGATGATGTTTACTTGGATTACCAGACACCTGTAAATAGTTATAGGTATAAACCCCTTGTAGACACCGATATTTTTGGGGATATCGATAAGAGTAAACTAAGACTCAAAAAGCCGGTGAGTGGTACGCCTCCTAAAATAGGAACACCAACCCAAGATCAATTGCGAAAACTCAGAAAGATCAAACCAGCTGCCTCAAATGAAGCCACGCCTAGCCTAGTAGGTGCCATAGACGAAGGGACTATCGTAGAACACATTCGTTTTGGGCGGGGTGTTGTAGCTAGACTAGAAGGCAAAGGTCAGGATCAAAAGGCAGAGATTAACTTTGAAAATGGCGGGTTAAAAAAACTTTTATTGCGTTTTGCCAAACTAAAGATTATTGAATAGGCAGGTAGGTATCGATATATTGGCTAATTTTTATAGTCAAATCTGCACGATCAGCATCACTCCAATCGTCTCCATGTCCACCATTATATACAGTATATAGATGAGTGACATTTTTGGCAAACAAGGCCGAGTCTAATCTATTGCCATTGCTAAGAGGAACTAGAGGATCCATATCGCCATAAAACATTAAGGTAGGACTTGCAGATTCGGTAACTACTTGAACAGGACTATTGGCTGCTGCATAATCGGTACCTGGAGGAAAAGCGTCTTCATCTACAAAAAGATCTAAAGCGATAGAAAAACTAGGGTCATCGGCATAAAAGGGGTCTGTAAAATCTGAGGGCCCTACGATATTTGCCACAAATTTGATGTCGTCTTGAGTGTCGTAGACATAGTCATACATCATCGAGAGATGAGCTCCTGCGCTAGTACCTATCATGCCAAATTCAGGGAAAATCTGTAAGTCCTCGCTTTGAGTTTTAAGCTGTGCCACGACTGCTGCCAAATCTTCATATTGATTGGGGAAAGCAGGAGTACCTGTAAAAGTCGCTAAAACATAGTTCGTATTCACGATCGCATGATCTGGAAAAGTGGCACTGATAAAATTAACAAACTCGGTCATGTCTGCTTTGTCTCCTCCTGTCCATCCGCCACCGTGAACAAGTAAAATGACCTTGGTTTTAGTCGCACTGCGATTGGCAGGGAGATAGATATCATAGACTTGTTGGTCATTTTCTCCATAAGGAACATTAAGTAGCGTAGCTGCTGCTATGCTTTCATCGGTATCTTCTGAATTCTGACTGTCTTCTACAGTTTCTTCTTCTACGACCATGGCATCGTCTGAAGAAGAACAGGCCGTAAAAACTAGTAAAGCAAACAAGGATATCAGTAGGAAGAAGTGACTTTTAATCATGGCAATTATTTTTAATCTAACGCAAAAAAAGACAATTTATGTTTAATTGATGACACCAATTAGATGAAATAGTTCTTTAAAATCCTGTAAAGCAGCAAACTGCTACACCTCAGGTGATCGGATTTGATAAAAAAACCACGTATCTTAGAGTAAAAAAGACAATGGCGGTACTCATAAAATTATACGAAGAGAATCCTAACCCTAAAGAAGTGAGAAGGGTAGTAGATATTATCAAAGATGGAGGTCTGGTGATTTACCCTAGTGATACGGTGTATGCGCTGGGATGTGATATAACCAACAATAGAGCCTTAGAAAAACTGGCTCAGATAAAAGGAGTCAAATTGGAAAAGGCTAATTTTTCTTTTGTATGTGAAGATTTGAGCAACTTATCTGATTATGTCAAACAAATTGATACACGAACATTTAAAATTCTCAAAAGAGCGCTCCCAGGTCCTTATACCTTTATATTGCCAGGGAATAATAACCTACCTACCGTCTTTAAAAAGAAAAAGGAGGTAGGCATTCGTGTACCCGATAATGAAATCACTCGATCAATAGTTCGTGAATTGGGAAATCCCATAGTAAGTACATCCATTTATGATGAGGATGAGGTAATTGAATATATGACAGACCCTGAGCTGATCTTTGAGAAATGGCAAAATCTAGTCGATGTGGTAGTTGATGGAGGTTATGGAGATAACGTAGCCTCAACTGTAATCGATCTTACAGCCAATGAGCCTGTATTAATAAGAGAAGGCAAGGGTAGTCTTGAAATTTAATCCTATTGGACTGTTCTAAACACTTTTAATTATGTGACGCTTATAGTCTAGATGTGACATCATCCTGTTTGGACTAGATGCTCGATATTATAGCTATAAAAAAAGCCTCCATATTGGAGGCTTCTCTACTTACCTGTTATTATGATTTGGGGTTAACAAGTGTAAAAATCATTATTCATTAGAGGCTATCACAGTCGTTGAAGGTGTCTTAAAATTATTACCAGCCACTTCAATTTGATCCATGCTTATTAATTGTTCTATACTTTGAGGCAGTCTTCCTGAAAAATCATTATCAAAGAGACTAATACGCTCCAGAGACACCATTGCATCCATATCTTCTGGTAACACTCCAGATAATTTATTACTACTTACTTGTAAATCTCTAAGATTGGTTAAAGCAGTTATAGAGCTTGGAAGTGCGCCTGTAATTTGATTGCTATAAATACTAAAGCGACGTAATTTTGTTAAGTTACCTAGATTTTGTGGTAATTCACCACTCAGGTTATTAAAAAACAGATCGACATATTCCAAATTGATCAAGTTGGTTATACCTGCAGGAATAGTACCATTAAGTTTATTGAAAGAAAGGTTGACACTTTTTAAACCTTTTATTAAGGTTAAGGCATTAGGAATACTTCCTGTGATGTGATTCTTGTGAAGATTAATCACTTTTAGGTTTTGTAAATCTCCTATGCTCTCAGGGAGCGTGCCATTAAGGTTGTTATCAACCAAATGCAGGGCAATTACTTTATCTCTAAAAACCGTTACACCTTTCCAAGTAGTCACATCTGCATCCAAATTCCAGGTGGTGTTCCATTGGGCACCATTAGTTGCTGTATACAAATCAATTAACGCTTGCTTTTCTTTAGGAGAGACTCCTGCGAGCGCAGAAACCGAAAGCAAGGCAAAAAGAAGAAATGAAGTAATGATTTTCATATGAGTTGGTATTAGTTATCTCAAATATAGGATGAACGACACATATTTCGATTAAAAACACATTATAATCGATGTAATGCATATTTTTTTAACATAATTTCAGATTATTGTGTATTTCATCGATGTTTTGTTGTGTGTAGTTGTGTACTTTGTCGATACTAAGGATAGTAATTTGTGTATTTCATCGATAAAATAATGATTTTCTCACAAAAAAAAGCCGCTCGTAGGAGCGGCTCTGTATTGTAGGTTATAAGTGATCTTAACCTTACTCAGCTTTTTTCATTCCGTCTTCAACCAATTTATAAAATTGATCCAATTTAGGAAGTACAACTATACGCGTACGTCTGTTTCTAGCTCGACCAGATGCAGTGTCATTACTTTCTAATGGTACGTAATAACTACGCCCTGCGGCTACCATTCTTTGTGGTGGTACACCAAAATCTTCTTGTAAAATTCGAACCACTGATGTCGCTCTTTTAACACTCAAATCCCAATTATCTTGTAATACGGCGTTTTTAATGGGTTTGTCATCGGTATGACCTTCTACCATAAACTCTAGTTCTGGCTTAGCTTTAACTACCGTTGCTACTTTTCCTAGCACTTCTTTTGCTCTAGCCGAGGTGATATTGTACTGCCCACTCTTAAATAGTAATTTGTCAGAGATAGAGACATAGACCACACCTTTCTCAACATTTACTTCAATATCTTCATCAGAAATATTACCTAAGGCACCTTTTAGACTAGTCACCAAGGCAAGGGTGACACTATCCTTCTTTGTAATAGCGTCACGCATGGTTTTGATTTGTAAATCTTTTTCTCTGATTTGCTCTAGCGATTTTTCAAGCGTTTGAGCTCCTTGAGTGGTTAGGGTAGTCAAATTACCCTGGGTATTAATTAAATCGTTATTGGTTTTCTTTAAGGTTTCGACTTGATCTTTAAGTGCGTCTACAGTTGCCGTGGCACTTGCTTTTTCTTCCAAACAACTATTGAGCTTTACGGTTGCCGAATTTAACAAATCCTGTGTTTCTTTTTGACGAGCTTCCAATGCAGCATACTCTTTCTTTGATACGCAAGAGGTCATCAATAAAAGGACAGATGCCGACACAATTAACATATTTTTCATTTCTAGATTGTTTTAAAATGGATACTGTAAAAGTATACAATTGCAAAATGTTAAAATAGCGATTAACACATTTTTATACTTTCCACTTGAGATCGCGAAAGTTTTTTTTCTGACCTATAAAATAGGCGAGGACGATGCTCTTTATCGAGTAATAGCTCCCCGCAGTGCTTAGGGGTTGAGCTCGTTTGCGCCACATTTTAAATAAGTACCTATAAAAACTAAAATGGGCTTTTAAAACGGCCATAAAATGAGAAAGTTTGCCAGCTAACAAAAACTTCAGACCCGCAACGCCATCTAAAATAAGCCTTAATAACAGACAAACAAAAACCCTAGGAGCGGAGACATTCTTTACCAAGGCAAAAAGAGAATTTCTAAAATTGTAAAATGTTTTCTTAGGGTGAGCCGCAGCCAAGGTTGCACCACCAAGGTGAAACACTTCGCTCGATCCACAAGCTATGATGCGATACCCTCTATTTTTTATGCGCCAACATAGATCGATTTCTTCCTGATGCGCAAAAAAGTCTTCGTCTAGACCGCCAACGTCCCAAAATACCTGTGAGCGTACAAATAAACAGGCACCACTGGCCCATTGAATATCAATAGTATCGTTGTATTGACCATTGTCTTTTTCGCATGTATCAAAAATACGACCGCGACAGTAAGGATATCCCAAAGCGTCCAAAAATCCTCCGGCAGCTCCCGCGTATTCAAAAAAGTCTGGCCGTTTTACATCTTTTATTTTGGGTTGTGCAGCTGCAATTTCTGGATGTGTTTCAAATAGTGTTATAAGGGGTGTTAACCAACCTGGGGTAACGGCCACGTCGCTATTGAGCAAGACAAAAATATCAGCCTTAATCTTTTTTAGAGCTTGGTTATACCCTCTGGCATAGCCTCCATTTTGGGTATTTTGTATAACAGTTACGCTTTCGCGAAAGCGGGATTGGCACAGCTCTACCGAGTCATCAGTTGAGGCATTATCGGCTAGGTAAATACCAGCCAAACCTCGAGTATGTTCTACCACCGAAGGCAAATAGGTTTCTAGTAGCTCCTGCCCATTCCAATTTAATATGACTACGGCAATTTTCATACAGCAAAGATGAGATATAATTTAAGATGATGGCTAGCCCGTCTGTAATTCATGCTGGTGAAGGGGAATAATCGGGGAGGGTTCTTAAAAAGGTATACTGCTCATTTTGATAATCCATAGTGCAATAATAATGTGCCAAACCATTGGTTACCATGAGGTAGGAGGCTTGTAAGGGTAAATTGTAACGGGCTATTTGATCAAAAACAGCCTGAGAGATGGCAATGCTTGGGGCTTTGCACTCTACCATAAGAAAAAGTGAGCCGTCGGGTTGGTATACTACAATATCGTAACGTTTTTTTGTTTGTCCAACCTTAATTTCCTTTTCAACATTGATTAAGTGTTTTGGATACGACTTCGTATAAATTAAATAATGCAAAACATGCTGTCGTACCCATTCTTCGGGGGCTAAACTCACAAATTTTTTGCGAATAAGGTCAAATATATACGGTTTGTTTTCGCTACTTTTGAGTCGAAAATTATATGAGGGAAATGCCAAATTTTGCATAGCGCAAAATACGTGTTCTCTAAAGAAATCACAACCGTGAAGCACGCCAAATCTATAGTAGCCGACATCAAATCAGGGCTTATCAAACCGATCTATTTTTTAAGCGGGGATGAGCCTTATTTTATTGATCAGATCGCTAATTATATCGAAGATCACGTTTTGGATGAATCCGAAAAAGGTTTTAATCAAGTGATTTTATACGGGCGTGATATTACCGTTGAGGACATTATAGCCAATGCCAAGCGCTACCCAATGATGGCCGAGCGTCAGGTTGTTATTATAAAGGAAGCACAAGAGCTTTCCAGGACTATTGAAAAATTGACCGCTTATGTCGAAAACCCACAGCCCAGCACCGTCTTGGTGGTATGTTATAAATATAAAAAGCTCGACAAACGCAAAGCCCTAGGCAAAGCCCTCAAGAAAAACGGGGTACATTACGAGAGTAAAAAACTATACGAAAATCAAGTGGGCGACTGGTTGCGCAGAGTTTTAATAGATGAAGGCTATCACATCCAGCCCAAAGCTGCTCAAATTTTAGTTGATTACTTGGGAACTAGTCTAGGAAAGATAAAAAATGAGCTGGAGAAATTAATGATCGTATTGCCTAAAGGTAGCGAGATCACCCCTGAGGCTATAGAAGAGAATATCGGTATTAGTAAAGACTTTAATAGTTTTGAATTGCGTAAGGCAATAGCAGAGCGTGATGTGGTCAAGGCACAGCGCATTGCTCAATATTTTATTCAAAACCCCAAGGAGCATCCAATGGTGCTTACCATGGCTTCTTTGTATGGCTTTTTTAGTAACCTGATCAAATATCACGGTTTGCCTCAGAAAGACAAAGGCACCGTTTCAAAGGCCTTGGGAGTTAATCCTTATTTTATAGGAGAATATGTAACAGCGGCTCGCCATTACCCTATGAAAAAAGTAAGTGAGGCTATAGCCCTAATTAGACAAGCCGATATCAAAAGTAAAGGGGTGGGGGCTAGTGCTCAGGCCTCTCAAGATATCTTGAAGGAAATTTTGGTCAAGATTATGTCCTAACTATTTGGTTGGTTTAGTCTTGTCCTACCTCAATGTTTTGTGCTTCTACTTTTCTAACAATTTCGCCCTGCTTAATAACCATCACTATACGTTGGGTATTGGAAATGTTTAGAAGAGGATTTTTGTCTAGCAGTACCAAATCGGCCTTTCCACCTACTTGCATTTGATATCCGATTTTTTTTAGAAAATGGCTGCCGTTACGACTCGAAGTTTGCAAAGCTGCCGCGGGGCTTAGACCAGCGGCAACCAGTTGTTCTAATTCTTTGTGAATCGAAATACCTGGATAGACATAAGAGTTGTAGGCTCCCGCATCCGAACCTGCCAACAAGCATACCCCCGCCTTTTTGAGCTCTTTAGTTAGCATCATAAAAAATTGTTGTAGTTCTTTTCGATTTGCTCTTGACTTGGCCGAAGCTGTCAAAGCACTCTTGATCCTACCTTGATATGTACTTTTAAATGCCTCAGAGAGTTGCTGTAGTTGTGGGTCTTGCTCATGTCTCACTTGGTCGAGATAGCTCAAAGTGCTTCCTATATGCAAAGTGGGTGTTACACAAACATTGTTGGCTTTTAAATAGGCAAAGGTGTTTTGCGCTACAGCGGGATCATAAGATTCTATAAGCGCCTGCATGCTATCCCAAAAACCTAATGCTCCAGATTTGACTTGCTCAGTGATCTCGGCTTCTCTGTTAGAGCAGCCTTTAAGTATATAATACAAGTGTTCAATATTATCGATGCCAGCATCAATTGTTTGCTCAAGGGTTACAGAAAATGGCATGTGGCCCGAGCTAATCATCCCCCGTGTTTGAGCAGCTGCAATCGTTTTTAAATAAAGTGACCCGTCCAATGTACTATCGTACAATTTGACGTAGTCTACACCTATTGACTGTAGACTGTCAAGGGCATAGGTAATATCTTGTTGTGAGCCCACCGCGATAGATCCATCCCATCTGGCGTTGGGACCATCTATTTTTGGTCCAGAGGTATAAATTTGCGGGCCTATGGCCGTGTTAGCCATAATTTTTTCATTCCAACCCATAATTTCTGGAGTCAGATCGCCACCTGCATCTCTGACCGTAGTGACACCATAGTCGAGGTAAGTATCAAGAAATCTTTTATTTTGAGCAATGAGAGAGGCGCCTCCGCGAAAATGTACATGGTTGTCCCACAGCCCCAACATTAAATAATGATCTTTTGCCTCTATCACGCTTCTAGATTGTGGTAAGCGAGAGCTATCACTATCGATTAAGGCAGCAATTGCATCATTTTGAATAAAGAGATGTTGTGCGTTGAGCAGTTGCCCATTTTCATCAATGATATGCACATCTTTGATGTGTAAATCAAATACGGGATCATTAGGATCTTTGGTGCAACTATAAATTAACAGACTGAGTCCTAAAACTAGAATGCGATAAGGTCTTACTAGTGTCATATACGTATCATGTTTTCTGCAATTCAAAAGCTACTCAAGCGTTTTTGATTATCAGTCCTTGTTGGTCTAAGGCTATGCTATTAAATAGGCCACTGTCGCCACTGTACATCATAGCGAAAATACCATTCAGGTCTTTGGGCTTTCACAGTATAATGGATGCAGAATCAGCGCTATCGCGATAGAAAAATGCTTACTCATTAACAAGTGTTATATAATAGTCTTCGGCTAGGCTTACGTTATCTGGTATTTGGTCCAATTGTAATTGTCGCCACTGGGTAGTGGGAACAAGGCGATGGTTTTTATGGTCAATGCTAAGGTCTAAAGGCATATAAAAGTTGGGGATGACATTGTTAAAACGGTAGGCCAGACCATCCTTCGTTAATCGATATTCTAAGGTTGGGATCATAGTGGTGCGTAAGTATTGCGCAAAAAATGGCCCGAGATCTATGCCTAACTTGGAGGCTATATAATCTTCAACCATTTTAGAACTTACGGTTTGATGATAGAAGTCCTTGTTTAATCCTCTGAGTATAGATCGCCAGAGGTCGTCATCCTGAGCTATCATCCTGAGCATGTGTAAAATATTGGCACCTTTGTAATACATATCGCCACTCCCGCGATGATTCACCTCGTATTGTCCAATTAGAGGACGGTCGTTTTGAACCAAATCTCTAGTACCCAATACATATTCTCGAGCTGCTTGCTTGCCGTAGTGATAGTCGAGATAAAGGCCTTCAGAATAAGCCGTAAAACCTTCGTGTATCCACATGTCTGCCACGTCTTTATTGGTAATATTATTGGCAAACCACTCGTGTCCGGCTTCGTGTATGATGATAAAATCAAATTTTAATCCCCAACCACTACCGGAGAGGTCTCGTCCTAAATAGCCATTTTTATATTGATTTCCGTAGGTGACAGAGCTTTGATGTTCCATACCCAAATAAGGAACCTGAACCAGTTTAAAACTGTCTTCATAAAAAGGGTAGGGGCCTAACCAATATTCGAAGGCCCTTAGCATTTGATGCACCTGTTTAAATTGCTTGTCTGCTTTTATTTTATGATCTTTTAGGACCCAATAGTCGATATCGAGGGTACCCTGAA
>CAZJWI010000092.1:0-25154 GCA_964549485.1 uncultured Flavobacteriaceae bacterium | reverse complement strand
TGTAAATCGTTTATACTTTCATTGAAGGATTTAGCTGTAATTTGTAATTCAGCCAATTCAGAATTTTTGTTTTCAATTTCCTTTTCTATTGATACAATTCCATTATATCGATTTAGGTCGGAATGAAGTTTGTCCGATTCTTTCGATTTTTGTTCTAATTCCGATTTAAACTTTTTCTTGGTTTTAAGACAATTTAAAATTATTAGGATTAATGCAATTCCTAAAACTACTGATGTTATTATTAGTCCTAATTCCATTCTATCTGTTGGTTTTTCAGTATTTGCTACAACTCATTATCAAAGTAACAAACACACCCTCATTACCCCATATTGAGTAATTCATTGTGATTCCCCCCAATCTCCAAAAATTACCTCACATCCCCAAAAAAAGAGTCAAAATAGGGGGAACTCCCCCTAAAATTGACCCAAAATGAGCACATATCAACCAAAAAAGGGGGAACTCCCCCTCTCGAGCATAGCGTTCAAAAGCGTAGCACAAAAAAAAGCGACTCCAAAGAGTCGCTTTTTTCTCAAGGTCGCAAGACCTCCTTATGATATGTTGATAAAACTACCCCATGAGCGGCTGGCCATTCATGATTTCTTGGTTGGCATAGCTTTCAAACTTCTTAAAGTTTTCTTTAAAAGAGGCGGCTAGCTTTTTGGCAGTGGCATAATAGCCCTCGTCGTTATTCCAGGTGGCTCTTGGAGACAATACCTGGGTAGGTACGCCTGGGCAGCTACGTGGTTGTGCTACGCCAAAGACCGAGTGTATGTGGTAATTTTCTTTATTGATCTCTTGTGGTAATTCGCCATTCATGGCAGCGCTTATCATAGCGCGTGTGTATTTTAATTTCATACGTGAGCCTACTCCATAAGGCCCGCCGGTCCATCCGGTGTTGATTAGCCATACGTTTACTCCTGCTTCTTGCATTTTATGACTCAGCATCTCTGCATATTTAGTAGGATGTAAAGGCATAAAGGGAGCTCCAAAACATGCCGAGAAGGAAGGTTGTGGTTCGTTTACTCCTGCTTCGGTACCCGCAACTTTGGCGGTATAACCGCTTATAAAGTGGTAAGCTGCTTGTCCTGGCGTTAAACGCGAAATAGGAGGCAGTACCCCAAAAGCATCTGCAGTCAAGAAAAAGATATTTTTTGGGTTCTTTCCTACCGATGGTTTTTGAATATTGTTTATATGGTAAATCGGGTAACTTACGCGGGTATTTTGAGTGATGCTGGTATCTTCAAAATCTACCTCGCCTTGCTCATTTAAAATTACATTTTCTAAAATCGCGCCAGGCTTGATGGCATTGTAAATGTCTGGCTCGTTTTCTTGAGAGAGATTAATCACTTTGGCATAACACCCACCTTCAAAGTTAAAGATGGTATTTTCTTTTGTCCAGCCGTGCTCATCATCACCTATGAGCTTGCGATCAGGGTCTGCAGATAAGGTGGTTTTTCCTGTTCCAGAGAGGCCAAAAAAGATCGCTGTTTCTCCATCTTCGCCTACATTGGCAGAGCAGTGCATGGGCATGGTTTCTTTCTCTACAGGCAGTATGAAATTTAAGGCAGAAAAGATGCCTTTTTTAGTTTCGCCTGTATATCCTGTACCTCCTATAATAATGGTTTTTTCGGTAAAGCTCAAAATCGCAAAATTGCTTTGACGGGTCCCGTCTACTTCAGGATCTGCCAGAAAGCCTGGTGCGTTTAAGATGGTCCACTCTGGGTCAAAATTAGCCAGCTCGTCTTCGCTAGGTCGCAAAAACATATTGTAAGCAAACATATTTGACCAGGGATATTCATTGATGACTCTGATATTTAAACGATAATTGTCATCGGCACAAGCATAGCTGTCGCGTACATACAATTCCTTATCGGAGAGGTAATCGGTCACTTTGTCTTTTAATTTCGCGAAAGCGTCAGGCTCAAAAGGGATATTGATCGGGCCCCACCACACTTTATCTTCTGTTTTCTCATCGCGTACGATAAAACGATCTAGAGGAGAACGACCTGTAAATTTACCTGTATTAACTGCCAAAGCACCGCTAGACGCTGTGACACCCATTCCTTTTTTTACAGTAATCTCGTGTAATTCTTGTGGAGAAAGTTGGTAATGAACAGTTGCGTTATCAATTCCGTACTGTTTTAACGAAATCGATTTCGTAGCTGGAGTGGAGGAAGCCATAAAAATAAGTTTTGTTGTGTTGTTTTACTTGCGACAAAAATAAAAAATAACCCAACCTTGACCTAATAATTGGCAATTATCTGTGATACTTTATGAATTGTACAAGCAGTACAGCCCACCCAATGATTAATAAGCTTCCGCCTATAGGGGTCACAAAGCCTATGGTTGTAAAGTTAAAAGAGGTTAACACATTGGTGGCCAGCCCATAAATCGATCCCGAAAATAAGACCACTCCTATAACCAAGAGAAAAAAGAGTGTTTTTTTGGCCTTTTCTGAAAGGGGTAAAACGATGAGTAGGAGCATTAATAAGGCGTGATAGATTTGATATTTAACACCTGTCTCATAGGTATCTAGGTTGTCTGGCGTCAATGCGTCTTCAAGACCGTGTGCCCCAAAAGCCCCGATTAACACTCCTGTCATACCCATAATACTTGCTGCTATACCTAACTTTTTATTCATCATTTTTATTTTAAAATGCGAGGGCAAATCGTACTTTCGTGCCTATACAAAATTACAAATTCCCAAAGCGATGCGAAAGATTTTGATCATAGGAGCCGGCAAATCTGCCAGCCAGCTTATTAACTACCTACTTGACAAGGCCGAGACCGAAAATCTTGAAATTACGGTGGGGGATCTTTCTTTAGCTTCTGCCAAAAAATTAATCGGGAACCATCCTGCAGGCAAGGCAATTGAGCTCGATGTTTTTAATACTCAACAACGCCAGGAGGCGATCAAAGCAGCCACCATTGTAATCTCTATGTTGCCGGCGCGTTTTCACATTGAAGTGGCTAAAGATTGTGTGGCCTTTGAAAAATCGATGGTAACGGCGTCTTATATTTCTAAAGAGATGCAAGCGCTTGATCAAGCGGCCAAAGAAAAAGGGCTGGTCTTTATGAATGAGATTGGTTTGGATCCAGGAATCGATCATATGAGCGCCATGCAAGTCATAGATCGAATTAGAGATGCTGGCGGAAAAATGTTACTTTTTGAATCGTTTACTGGAGGTCTGGTAGCCCCAGAGAGCGATACCAACCTCTGGAATTACAAATTTACATGGAACCCGCGCAATGTGGTCCTGGCTGGTCAGGGCGGTGCGGCCGAGTTTATTCAGGAGGGCACCTATAAATACATTCCCTATCAGCGACTTTTTAGACGTACCGAGTTTTTGGAGATCGAAGGCTATGGTCGTTTTGAAGGTTATGCTAATCGCAACTCGCTCAAATACCGTTCGGTCTATGGCCTGGAAGATATCTTGACCTTGTATCGCGGTACCATAAGACGGGTAGGTTTTTCTAAGGCCTGGCACATTTTTGTGATGATGGGCATGACAGACGATAGCTATACCCTTCAAGAAACCGAAGATATGAGCTATCGCGATTTTCTCAATCTCTTTTTACCCTACTCCCCTACAGATTCTGTAGAGCTCAAATTAAGACACTACCTCAAAATTGATCAGGACGATTTACTTTGGGACAAACTGGTTGAGCTCGATATTTTTAATGCTAACAAAAAGCTAGGCATCAAAAACGGAACCCCCGCTCAATGTCTGCAACGTATCTTGGAAGACAAATGGACTCTTGAGCCGGATGACAAAGACATGATTGTTATGTATCACAAATTTGGGTATGAGCTAGACGGAGAACGCAAACAAATTGATGCGACTATGGTGACTCTGGGTGACGATCAAATCAATACGGCTATGGCGCGCACGGTAGGTTTGCCTGTAGCCATGGCTACCCTGCGTATACTCAACGGAGAAATCACCACCCCTGGGGTACAACTCCCTATTCAAAAGGAAGTGTATGAACCTATTTTAAAAGAGCTCGAAGATTACGGCATTACCTTTAAAGAATCGGAGGTGCCTTATTTGGGGTATAATCCTAATAACGTAGGTACTTGAAGGGCTAAGACGCTGGTCACCTCTTAAAATTCAAATTTCATCTGTACATCAATCGCTTTCTTTTTGGGAGGGGTTTTGTTTTTGTTTTTGTCTTCGGTATTGAGATTAGAAAGCGAGATGCCTAATAATCGTACACTGTCTTTCATTTCTTCTTGGTACAGCAAGTCTTTGGCGGTTTCCAAAATAATTTCCTTAGATCGCACATAATAATCTACGGTACGCGAACGGGTTTGAAGACTAAAGTCAGAATATTTTATTTTTAAAGTGATGGTTTTACCTGCTACTTTGCTTTTTTCTAAACGTCGGGCTACCTCTTGAGCGATGTGATCCAAACGCTCTAGCATAAACACCTCTGAGGTGATGTTTTCTGAAAAAGTACGCTCTGCCGCAAGTGATTTCCGAATACGATTAGGTTTGACCTCACTATGCTGAATCCCTCTTACAATATCGTAGTAATAAGCGCCACTTTTGCCAAAATGCTCCGTGAGATAGGCCTTGCTTTTTTGTTTGAGATCAAGCCCCGTAAAAATGCCGTGTAGGTACATCTTCTCGGCTGTTTTTTTACCAATTCCGTAGAACTTTCTAATATCTAAGGCTTCCAAAAATTCAATTACTTCTTCTGGCGGGATGGTTTTTTGACCATTGGGTTTATTGATATCGCTGGCTACTTTGGCAATAAATTTATTGATACTTATTCCTGCCGAAGCATTGAGACCTGTTTTCTCTTTTATGCGCTGGCGTATCCAAGTGGCAATTACCGTTGCACTGGGCATTCCTACTTTATTGGCAGTAACATCTAGATAGGCCTCATCTAGTGATAAAGGTTCGACCAGATCGGTAAACTCAAAAAAGACGCTGCGTATCTGTTTGGAGATGTCGTGATAGCGTTCAAAATTGGTTTTGACAAAAATCAGATCGGGACACAGTTTTCTAGCCAAAACTCCGCTCATCGCCGATCGCACCCCAAATTTACGCGCCTCATAACTGGCCGCACTCACGACCCCACGCTCTCCCCCACCACCCACGGCAATAGCTTTTCCTCTCAAATCGGGATTATCAAGCTGTTCTACAGAGGCGTAAAAGGCGTCCATATCTACATGTATGATCTTTCGTATGGGCAGGCTTTCTGACATAGACTGCAAGGTACGCAATACCTGTCTTTTTTTTGAAAAGTGTACCTTTGGGATATGTCAAAAACCATACTAATTCTTGGAGCTACCGGGCTTACTGGTGGGATTACCACCCAACTTTTACTCGATGATCCTGAAGTAGCCCACGTCAAAATTATCACCCGAAGACCTTCTGGGATCACCCATCCCAAGGCTCAGGATATTGTCTGTGATTTGATGGATCTTGACGCTATCGCCCCAGCATTTACCGGTGATGCTGTTGTTTGTTGTATTGGTACGACCAAGTCACAAACCCCAGATAAGGATACCTATTACAAGATTGACCATGGCATCCCTGTGGCCGCGGCCACACTGGCAAAGCGGCAGCATATCCCGCAATTTATAGTAATCTCCTCACTAGGCACCTCATTAAAGAGTCCTTTCTTTTATGTTCGTACCAAGGCAGAGATGGAACGCGATGTTAAAGCGGTAGGTATCAAACATACCCATATTATGAAGCCTTCCTTTATTAATGGTAGACCCAATACCGATCGCCAAGGCGAAAAATGGCTCAAACGAGGCATGGCCGTACTTGATGCCATCCTATTAGGTCCTTTAAAAAAATACCGTTCTGTAATGGCAAGTGACATTGCCAAGGCTATGGTTTATTTGCTCCACCACCCTTTATCAGACACCGATATTGACAATCTTTATATTAAAGAATTGAGCCAGCGTTATGAATCTTAATCAAGTAACCGTTCCCAGTCTGGATCTGGAAAAAGCCCTTGCCTTTTACAGTCTTCTTGGCTTGCGATTAATTGTTAAGGCCTTGCCGCATTACGCCCGTTTTGAATGTCCTGATGGCGAGGCCACCTTCTCGATTCATTGGGTCCAAGAGTTACCCCATGGCGATGGTGTGTCGGTATATTTTGAGACCCATGAACTAGATGCAGAAGTTGCGCGTTTGCAAACCGCTGGTATTTCTTTTGAATTATTACCTACAGATCAAACCTGGCTATGGCGGGAGGCCCGCTTAAAAGATCCTGATGGCAATCAAATTATTCTTTACTTTGCAGGAGACAACCGCAAAAACCCACCCTGGCGAATTGATGCAGGAAATTGAACGTAAATTTTTAGTGCGCTCTGAGGCTTTTAAACAAGAAGCTTCTAAGCAGTATCGCATTAGCCAAGGCTATCTGTCTATAGATCCTGAGCGTACGGTTCGTGTGCGCATTAGAGATGATAAAGGCTTTTTGACCATCAAAGGTAAATCGAGTAAGGATGGTACCACACGCACAGAGGTTGAGTTTGAGATTGCTTTCGCGAAAGCGCAAACCTTACTTTCACTCTGCCTACCTGGGGTAATCGATAAAACGCGCTACCTCATCACTCTAGGGCAGCACCTTTGGGAAGTGGACGAGTTTTACGATGCAAATCAAGGCTTAATCCTAGCCGAAATCGAACTCACCACCGTCGATGAAGCCTTTGAAATACCAACTTGGATTGACAGGGAAGTTACAGGTCAAAACAAGTATTACAATGCCTATTTGAGTAAACATCCTTACCAAAACTGGCCAGAACCATAAAATCTTTTTGAGATGAAATATGTATTTGCATTCCTCGCTGGGTTACTTTGTAGCTGTTCACAAACTATAGAGCCTAGCCCAAAAAACGCCTCAGACAAGGCGACAACTTCGCCTCCAGCCTCTGTGGCGCAACAGATAGCACAACTTAAAGCCGAAGGTTATGACATCTTTGAGTATGTTGATGAGAAAAGTGGAGACACCGTCATCATGCAGCAATATTTTATGGCATTTTTAAAAAGCGGTCCCAATCGCAATCAGTCTGAAGAAGAAGCGGCCCGATTACAAGAATTGCACATGGCACATCTAGGACGCATGTATGAAGAAGGCTATGCAGATATCTCTGGCCCCTTTGGCGACAATGGCAATTTGCGAGGTATCACTGTGTATAATGTGCCTACCCTTGCCATAGCCGATAGTCTGGCACATCTAGATCCTATGGTAAAGGCGGGAAGACTTGCTATTGAAATCAAACCTTGGTGGGCAGGGAAAGGATTTCCGCTGCGATAGGTTAACCTTGGTTAGTAATTGACACAGCTAAGGGTTTACTGATCTCATGACCCTCACTATCTACAATAGTTAAAACATAGCTACCTGGAAGCGGCAATAGGGCTAACTCGTGATAGGTGGTTGTACTACCTATAAAAGTATCGTCTAAATACCAATACAAGGTCGTATCCGGATTGCTATGGGCTACTTTTAGAATAACTTCATTACGTACCTGGTCAAAATTGACCGGTAGGATCACACCCTCGTTGTTTTTAGGATATAAAAAAGCCATAGGCGCCTCACCCCCAAAACTACAATCAGGATGAAACGGCGGTAAGGCCTCGTATTCTGGGTGCTGCTTTGCATAATAATATGCCATTTGTGGAGGTAAACTAAATCGTGTCTGGGCGCGCATATCCTCCAGCTCATAACACTTACTATTGACCCTAAACTGCCCATTAGCACTTAGATAATGCTGGTTGTGATAACTGCAAATCGTTGTTCGTTCTCCCGCTAGTGGCACCCAGCTAGTAGTGGTGTTGTTGCAATAAGGGCCTGCCTTGGCACCGCTTTGACTACAAATAGTCGTTGCCAGCAAGGCGTCATATGGTTTTTTAAACCAATCTCCTGTATTGGGCAAGGCGCGCAAGACATCAAAAAATAAGGGTGCAGCAGCTTTTATACCAGTAATGCCTGGACGCCCTTCGCCATCGGCGTTGCCTACCCAAACTCCTATGGCATATTGAGGGGTCACTCCTACAGCCCAAGCATCTTTAAATCCAAAACTCGTTCCCGTTTTCCAGGCAATGGGTTGTGCATCTTCAAAAAAGCTCCAATAAGTATCACCCTCGGGTCTGTTTACCTGACGTAAGGTTTCAAAAGTGTTGTAAATTGCTCCAGCATCGTAAACTTTAGGCGTTTGAGTGAGTTTTTGATGAGCCATAGGTCTTGTCTGATAGCTATATTTTTCGAAAGCATGGCTAGGGTATTCACTAGAGGTATTTGTAAAGGTAGTTAGGGTATGCGCTAGCCCTGCATAGGTTTTTGTGACCTCCCAAAGACTACTCTCGGCCCCTCCTAAAATAAGAGATAGCCCATAATGTGAGGCTGGCTTATCCAGATGCCCTAAATGCATCTTTTGTAAATCGCTGTAAAATTTATCCAATCCGTATTGTCGCAACAAACGCACCGCTGGCACATTGAGTGAACTGGCCAAGGCTTTATGTGCAGGCACAGCTCCCGCAAATGATCTGTCAAAATTATAAGGCTCATAGCCGTTAATACTGGTAGGTATATCGGCCACCAGCGTTTGGGGCAAGAGCATACCTTGATGTAGTAAACCACTGTATAAAAACGGTTTTAAAACACTTCCTGTACTGCGTGCTTTGGTAATAATATCAACATCTTTGTGATGAGCGGCATCGGTAGGGGCATTGCCCAGATAGCCTAAGACTTCCTTGGTTTGTACATCCATAACCACTACTGCCAAATTATAGATTTCATTTTGTTTGAGCAGGTTGTAATGTGTGGCGCCCAGCTGTTGTAATCGCTGTTGGAGCGGTAAGTCTATACTAGTTCTTATTCGCGTCCCTCTGGCTTCTTTCCAAATGCGATCTGTCAAATGTGGTGCCCATTGTGGCAAGCGTTGGGGAGTGCCTGGCAAGGCTTCCAATAAGGCTAGCTCATAGGTAGTTTGATCTATAATTCCTTTTGTATAAAGTTTTTTGAGTAAATTGTCCCGCTTTCGCGAAAGCGTAACCATATTGCGTCCCGGTCTCACCATAGCCGGGTTGTTGGGCAGTACAGCCAGGGCAGCACTTTGCCCCCAACTCAAATCTTGGGCAGGCATCCCAAAGTACCGCCAAGAGGCTGTTTCCAGGCCCACTACATTACCCCCAAAAGGAGCGTAAGTGGCATACATATTCAGTATTTCTTTTTTAGAATAACGTAGCTCGGCACGGGTGGCTTGAAAGAGTTCTATCACTTTTTCGGCATAGGTTCTTTTGGTGTTTTTCCGAGATAGTCTTATCAGCTGCTGGGTTAGTGTGCTCCCACCACGACGCTTACTTGTGGTCATGTTTTGATAAAGTGCTTTAGACATCGACACTGGATTACAGCCCGGGTGCTTATAAAAATACTCATCTTCAAACATTAGCAAACACTGCTCAAAGCGGTAGGGTACACTGTCTAAAGCTGGAAAACGCCACTGCCCATCACTGGCAATACGGGCTCCTATTAAGGTTCCTTGTTTACTTTCTACCACCGTTGACAAGGGGTCATTAAACAATTTGTCTGGCAAACAAAATAGCCAATACACCCCAATGATTATACAACCTGCAAGGGCCACTAGCCGCCAAGGTGAGCGATGCTTAAAAAATGATCGATATAAAGGAGGGCCTGCTTTCATCCTACTTCCGAACTTTAATCCATTTTCCTTTTGTTCTTGCTATATAGTTATTGTCATACATGGCTTCTGCTTGAGTGCCAGGCAGGTAATAGGTGCCCAGATAAGAAGCGTTCACTCTAACGGTAAAGGTTTTGGATGCTCGGGCCTTGAGATCAAAATAGAACATCACTTTATCATCTCTAATATCGGTATAGCGAGCCTTAGAGGCGACACCCCCACCTGCATCGGTAAAACGAGTATTTACAATCTCCCAGCCACTAGGAAAAAATTGAGTTAAGGCCACATTGTCAATGGCACTACCACTGGTATTTTGAACCAATATTTGAGCAATAAATTCTGTGCCTTGCCGCAGTTGCTCTATGACAATAGGGCTGTTATTTGTATCGACAAAACTCGTTTTGACTCGTAGATTTTTTGAGGTAGCTAGTTCTTGTCCTAGTGGCAGTTTGCCCGCCTGTATTAGCCGTACAAAAACAGTATTGTCTTTATCATTGACAAGTGTCATTTTATTAACGTACTGAGAGGTAGGCACTATTCTCGCCGCCATAGGCTGATTTGTAGCTATTGTTTCTGTTTGCCCATCTTTCATATATCGCACCGTCATAGCCGTACCCCCGTTTTGAGTAATCATTTTGGAAAAGGCAAGCAAGGCATAACTGGTCTCCTGTGTACTGAGCCAGCGATCTGATGATAATCTGCGGGCCAGATCTTCTGCAAGATCACGTTGCTTGTCATCCTTGAGTATGACAAGGGTTTCTAAAGCCATTGCACGATTTCTAAAAACCGAACCATAGGTATAACTGTGTGCCCTGTCTGGGGCGATGTCTATATTTGCTACAGCGGCAATTGCCTGGGCCACTTTTTGTTGTCCTACCAAAGCATAGGCAGCAGCCAGTCTCCATTTACTATCGTTTGAAAGGTCATTTAATTCGCGCAATCGATTCATGGCTGCCAGGTCTGGCTCTCCGGCCAATGCTAAGGTGTACAGTCTATAAGCTTGTATTAGTTGAGAATTGTAATGATAACGCCCTGGTCGCCACTGGCGAGCTGCTCGTTTTTGAAACCTCAACCAATTGCTCATAAAAGTAAGCGGGAGTGCAAAACCTTTCTTTTTGGCCTCTATCATAAAATGCCCGGCATAATTGGTACCCCAGGGGTCTGCTTCTCCTTCTCTCGGCCAATAAGACAACCCTCCATTGGCATTTTGAAATCTGCCCAGTCTTGAAATACCAGCGCTTATATTGGCCTTCACCTCTTGCTTTTGATCATAAGTCAGGTCAAATAGATCATCCATATATAATTGCGGAAAAACCCCTGAGGTAGTTTGCTCTATACACCCATGCGGATATTGGATAAGATAGGCAAGCCGCTTGGTAAAATTGATCGGGGGCAGGGTCGAAAATTCGGCTATAGTCTGGTTGGTACCTGATACCCCAAAGGGCGTAAAACTAATTGGTAAGCGCTCATTGGGCTCCAATTTATAATCTGTGACTCTCTGAGATATGGGATTTGGATTCTCCACCTCAATTTCAATGTCATAACTCGCTTGCTCTCCGTGACCTTGCGCACTAATACGCAATTGATGCACTCCAATAGCTTGTGAAATATCAAATTCAAAAGGCACTATTTGCTCTCCTATTTTGTCAAAGGTAATTCGCTTGGTCAACGCTCCGCTCGCTTTAAAAGCATTAGTAGCAGTCACGCTCACGGTGGCGGCTTTAATCTTGGGGTCCATGGCAAAGACAGTCACAGGTAATACAAGTTTTTCTTTAGGTGCTAATTTTCGCGGAAGCGATCCCAAAACCATGAGTGGTTTTTTGACTGCGACCGTTTTTTGCGTACTTCCGTAGGCCCCGGTTTCTACATGGCCTGCCACAAGCATGGCCCGTACCGATCCCACATAGTTGGGCATCTGTAATTGATGGGTTTTACGTTGACCAGCGCCAAGACTAAAGGGGCCTAAAAAGTGCACAACTGGTTTGAAACGGTCGGCTTTACGGTTTTTGGCAGCCGCTGCGGCATCACCTCCCCCAATGGCAAACATATTCTCGACACTACCTGAAAATGCGCCAATGACATCGTCAAATACATCAAATGATTTGACACCAAGGGCCTCTTTGCTATAAAAATGCTCGTGCATGTCTGGTGTTTTAAAACGAGTCAAATCCAGCAATCCTTCGTCTACCACAGCTATAGTATAAGTCATTGGCTTATTGCTGTCTTCACTTACAGTGATGCTGTAAGGCATCTCGGGCTTAAGCGACTCAGGCATTTGTAGTCTTGGCTTGAGTATGGTTGCTGAGTTGGTTACCAATAAAGGGATAACACCATACAGACGAATAGGCAAATCGTTTTTGGTGTATTTATGCGGTTGTAACAAAGAAATATTCACATAGACATTGGGCGCCATATTTGCTGTGACTGCTAGGGTAAACTTGGTTTCACCTTTGGTAGTTTCTACCCAACGGCTATCCAATACCCTATTGCCATTTTCTATAGTGACCAAGGCTCTGGTTGCATTTGCTGAAGGGAAAGTAATCACAGCTTCTTCTCCTACTTCATAAGATGGCTTATTGGCCGCAAAAACAAGCATTTTGGTACTTTCGGCATCGGCAGTGATATTATTCCAATTGCGATAGAAATACGCGATACGTCCCGTGGCATGCCCACTCTCAGGATCAACTACCCGTATCAAATAACGTCCATTGCGCGCTTCTGGAATATTGACATCAAGACTGTATTTGCCATTGGCATCTGTGGTGATTGTCATTTGTTTTACAGGAGTGTGTGCAGTACCACTCTCATAGCTGGCATACCTATCGCGATTGCGATTCCACCACCAGCGCCATGACATTTTATAAATATTGACTTCTAGTTTGCGCTTGCCTACAGGGCTACCTTGAGCACTGGTGGTGACCAGATCAAAAGCAATATCCTGATCGGTATAATAGCTTCCGTACGCACGCCCCTTGGGAGACTTAATCCCTACAAAGTGATCAAAAGGAGCTACTTTTTTGGTAATCACATCCAAAGAAAAGTCTCCACCCCCCTCATAGGCTTTGGTCACTATAGCCGCTTCTAGCATACCAGGAGCTCTCTTACTCAGAGAAAGTTTGGTTTTAATAGGAATACTGCCCTCATTGTTTACCGTTCCATCGAGCAAGCTAAGTTCAACCTGCTCAAAACGGCGTGTGGGATCGTAAAAATTATAAGAAGGAAATGTATCAAATCCGGTACTGGCAGAACGCAGAGTGGCCGTACTCTTGATTTTTAAATTTCGCGCAGGCGCACCGTGTAACCAGCTTATCTTTGCTTTCCCATTTACAACGCCAGAGGCGTTAATAATGTCATCTTCAAAATCTAGGATGACCTTTAGTCTGTTGGGTTTGATCGTTTCTACCTTAAGCGATTTTGAAAAAGTAGTCCCTCCTACCCTAACTATGGCATTCCAATTGCCTGTAGGAGCAGTGGCGGCCGTGGGTATAGCGTAATGATAAAAATTGCCTAAGGCCTGCTGCTTGTCACCCTGCCTAGCCCCCTCTTGAGACAGTACTTTTCGGTATACCAAACTTCCTCTGGCATCTTGAATCTCCAGTTTTACTGGATGATTTTTGGGCAGTTTATTGGCGCGGTCATCCAGCACAAAGGTAAGTTGTATCGTATCCCCAGGTCTGTGTACTCCACGCTCAGTGTACACAAATCCTTTCAAGCCTTTTTTCAACTCTTTACCTGCTATATCAAATGAACTCATAGACAAGGCATTGCCATCTTCCAATTTGATATAGGCATAGTTGTTCCCCTTTTGAGCAATAGCAAAACTGGCATAAGCCTCAGGAGTAACACTCACTGTTCCGGTAGCATCGGTCATGACTTGGGCGATGGCTTGTTTTTGGTAATTGTATAGCGTGATTTTGGTATTGGCCTCAGGGGTTGTAGAAATCAAATCGGTAGCAGCAAATAAATAGCTATTGTCTTTACCTCTTTTGACAATTAGTCCCAGATCTGAGCCTAATAATGGTTGTTGTATAAACTTCTCTTCTTGAAAATAGGCGGGATGACAAGGATTGTTTTCTTCTCGCCAATTGTAAATGCGATTGCGCCAGCTATATATGCGATTATCCCAATACTGCTGCTCGCGCAGCTCCTCATCACTCGCAGTATCATTGACGTATTCGCTTTGATAATCGTCCTCATAATAGCTTTCTGTATCTGTATCCTGAGCATCTGTAGTAGCAGTATTACAATCATACAAAGCATATTCTGGTCTAAAGCTAATTTCTATGCGATACAAGGCGCCTGGCTCGGCTTTAAACAGGGCAGAAAGATCGATACCATATGCCTTCCACATGCCCTTATCTAAAGCGTTAGGTGAGGCAATTTCTATCGTTTTTTTGGCAATGCGTCTCCCTACGCGATTAAGATTGTAAGTAGTTGCCGTATTCAAGGCGTTTTGCTGGAGATATTGCAAGAGGTTATCTTCAAATATTTTGATAATACGTACATCTACATGACTTAAGTTGACGGCTTCAAAATAGTAAGGCGTTGTAGCAGCATCAGGTAGAATGACACCGTTTGAAACAAGACGTACTGCAGGTTTGAGCTGCTCAAAAGAGATCATTTCATCCAGGGCCTCTTTGAGTTTATAGCCTTGAGTGCTTTTGATCCCTTCAAACACCTCCAAACGCGTTTGGCCCACAATGCGATTTTCGGGATAAACATGTAGGATATTACCCTCAACCTCAAAACGCAACTCCCCAGCGCCTTCAATACTCACTAGCCCCTTAAAATTTTGTTGGGACGCCAAGGGGTCTGAGAAATTTATTGCCACAGCAGCATTGGCTCCATTAGCTTGTCTAATATCGACGATATTAAAATTGTTTTTACCAGGGATAGTGATCGCATTTTCACCTTTGGTTTGTGAAGCATCTATAGGGTCTCCGTTCCATGCTATTTCAAGTGTGCTATCGTCAATTTGTCGTGAAATACTATCAATTTTAAACAAGTGGTACCGTGTGGTATCGTCCTGGGTAAACCATTTGATAGAACGCTGTACGTCGTCTTGCGAGGCAGTGATGAGTTGTTTGGCTTTCGCGAAAGCAATCACATCAGAAGCTTCTATTTGACCCTCGAGATAGTTGTAATTGGGATCATAGGATTGTAAGGCTCCCATGTGAATGGTAAAGTCTGGAGTAATAGTTTCAAAGGCAAAGCGAAAGTGCTGATAAGCCTTGGGGATATCGTCATACAATTTGGTTAGGTTTAATTGCACTTGATAGGTCGTAGCAGGCTCAAAATAGCTGTCGGGTTTAAAATACAGCTGCCGCCCCTCCTTTATCGACAGCGTGCCCTTAACCTGAGGCGTAATTTGCAAAATATCTGAGGGTAAATCTTGATTTATCTCAAACTGCGTCAACGTGCTGTTGAGTTGGATACGGACAGGTTGAGCAACCGATTGCCGTCCTGTTGTGACATGAGCGATATACTCTTTAAAAGCAAATAAATTATCGATAGGTGGTTGTTCTTTCTTACAGGAAACAAGGGCTAAAATAACAGCGCTAAAGAGCAGAAGACGATAGATGGTACGCATAAGATGATGGTTTTTTGTTCGTCTAAGGCCATAGGAATCTCTGGTCCTTTTGAGAACGGGAAGTTCAAATCCAGCTTAAAGGTAGCCGATTTTAAACGGATTATTAAATCGTTGAAATAGGATTTATGGACTGTAGTTAATGAGCTAACGCAGCGACCAAAAAAGATCGTATTTAAACAGTCATATTTGGGAGGAGTTTAACACAAATAGATCCTTAGCCTACTCATTATTTTTTTATTTAGCCTCAAAACCATAGACACGCTCTACCTTGGCAATTTGAACCTGATAGTTTTTGTACCACTGCTGTTGCCCCAGCTGTTGGGCGGCCATATGATCGGTTTGTTGTTTCCACCGTCTAATATCTTCCAGGGTCTTCCAATAACTGATAGTGATCCCTATCTCGCTACGCGCATGATCGAGACCCAAATATCCCACCTGCTGTTTTGCCAGCGTTTCCATCTGTTGCGCCATTGCCTTATAACCCTTGGTTTGCTCTGTTTGCACAGAGGTAAATATCACTGCATAAAAGGGAGGCTCTTTTTTCATCACATAAAATCAGGTCTTGAAAATACAATATTAGCCCATCATGCCAAGTACTTTGTATAGAATTTGACATTAAAAAACCTCCTAAGGGTCACTTAGGAGGTTTGTATTTTGGCGAAAGCCTAGGTATTTGCCTAGTTTCCTGTTACACGTACATTATCGATATGATAACGTGTCGTGGCAGCTGGATCTGCGCCTTCGTATAAAAATCCTACATGCAAATCACCTTCTAGGCACGATACATTGATTAAACCTGAAGATTCGAAATCACCAAAGCCAGAACTTGGTCCTGAAGGAATATTGGCATCAATCTGTGTCCAAGTAGTAGTCAAAG
This sequence comes from uncultured Flavobacteriaceae bacterium, assembly GCA_964549485.1. Taxonomy (GTDB): domain Bacteria; phylum Bacteroidota; class Bacteroidia; order Flavobacteriales; family Flavobacteriaceae; genus Dokdonia. The sequence continues at coordinate 9,020 of CAZJWI010000092.1, read as the reverse complement.
GATCACCTGTATAATCTGTGGTGATAAAGGCTTTTAAGATCTTACCGTTATCAAAAGCCGCCTGGATATCAAACGACAAAGCTTCATCGGTATTTGAATTTAACGAGATGGCTGGGGTTACTAACCATACATTGATCGGATCTTCATCGGTGTTAAATCCAGAAATTCTCAAATACTGGTTACCTCCAAAATCATCAAGGACAAAGCGGGTAGACCCTCCAGAAGTATTTATATTAGTCCAAGTGCCATCGAGATCGTCTTCGTCATTAATAGATTCAAAGGTCTCTACAAATACAGTTTGTGCCCCTGTGACAGCATCTCCTTCACATTCTAAAACATCTGGATCACAACGCTCATCACTGTCAAAATTGACATCGTCACGATTATTGATGGCCAGGTTAAAGGTATCTCCAAAGAAGTTTCTGGTAAGTACCGCACTTACACTGCCACGTCCTGCAGGTAAAGGCAAAGATTTGAATGCTGCAAAGGTACTGGTACTGAGAATGGTTGTTGTATTGACATCACAACTCACCAAGATACGCTCTCCGTCAAACTGATCGCCAGGCTCGCCAGCAAAAGTTACAGCAGCATCTACTACATCTTCTTTTCTAAATTGTACATTAGATACTTTGATAAACGTATTTTCAAGACTTTCGTTAAAGTCTGAAATGCTTACTTCGTTAGGAACGATTTCGGCCACCTCTACAGATCGCTTCACAAAATCTTCTCTTAAAGCAGGGGCTATTTTTTCCAGTCCAGAAGAAATCCCTAAAGTAAGTACTCCATTGCTGTCTCCAATGTGTAGTCCTGCTAATTTAACAAAGACCTTACGTCCAAATTCGTAAGACGAAAATAACGGGCTATCATCGATCAAAACACGTACTCCTGCTGTTGCATTGCTCGCATTGTTTTGCAGGATTATTTCTTCAAAAAAGTTTCCGTTCTCATCAGAGCTAATTACAAATCCTGAAATGTAATTAGTGTTGTCGCTAAGATCTACCGCAAAGCCATCTCTGAGTTCTTCGATTGCTTGGGTATCACTTGGGTCAATGCCCAAATCGTTGGCCTCATCATTGAGTTCTTGAAGGTACAAAGAGATTAAGGCGTCTATACTAATAACGTCTCCATCTAATTGCGGCTCTTCAACCGTCAGATCGGGCACGTTAAAATCATCGTCGTTTACACAACCTACAAGCGCTACAACAGCAAAAAGCAGGATATATAGTGGTGTTAATTTATTTGTTTTCATAATTGATAGTATTCTTTTGTTGTTGTATGTTTTAAAAACGTATGTATGCATTTACATAGTAAGTGGTTCCATTTCCGAAGAAATAACGAGGTCCAAAAACAGGACCGTTTTCTCTATTTTGATCTTCACGCAAATTACGGAAGTTGGCATTTCTGGATTGTTCAAAACCACCAGTACGATACTCTTGATTCAAAACGTTGTTGATGGTTGCAAAAAACCCGACAAAGTAATCATTGATCTTCCATGATTTTCCGCCTATAATATTGACAAGCATATAGTCGTCAAATTGTTCTTGTTTTAATAATCCTGCAGCCACTTCTGGATCGTAATCATTAAATGGTAAGCCATCAGCATCAAGTGCGAAGTTTGCAGATCGCGCTAGATTACTCACATCGATATAAGCATTAGAAAAGTAGTTTGCTGTAGCACCTACCCACCAGAAATTTGGATCTCTGTATTCAAAACCAATTTGATAAGCGCGTTCTGGGCCTGCAGCAACGTGAAGATTTTCTAGATTAGTGGTTCCGTCTCCAAATCGCAATTCACCTTCAAAATCATCACTGGTCAAATACAGATCAGGATTATTGGTAAAAATGTTTTGACCTACAGCAGCTGCTGCTTTTAATTTGAGCGTTGGAGTTACTTGAGCTTCAAGTCCCAATTCCATCCCTACATTGCGACGCTCGATATTGGTAATGACTTCTTGAACAAAGGCACTTCCATTTTCACTACCTAGGGTTGCCAGATCTTCTACAAAGTAAAATCCGATATCGGTACCTTGCGAAAAACCTGTGTAGTATCCTGTTAAACGGGCTTTGACTAGCGGAGATCTATAGATATAACTCGCATCTATAGATTGTATTTGCTCGCTTTCCAATCCAGTAACTACGTCGTTGTTTTGACGGGCATTACTAAATGAATTTCTTATGCCTGGAGCAACGGTATAATATCCTCCGTTAACATCTAAAATATGTCTTCCCGTCACTTTATAAGTGAACCCACCTTTTAGGCCGTAATTGGTAAAATCGAGTTGTTCGCTTGGTCCCAAAGAGGCAGCTCCTGGGAAGTTTCCATTCTCGTATAATCCGATACGTTGGTAAGTTGTTTGACTTACATTACCAGAGAGGTGAAAATCTACTTTGTTGTATTTAAATACCGCTTGCGCAAAACCGGATACCACATCGGCATCGATCTCGTAATTGTATTTATAGCGATCACCCTCGCGCACAACGCGGTTTGGGTTTTGTAAATCAGACTGAGGCAGACTACCTTCGGCACCGTCCTGACTTTCCTGAACCGAGAAGTTATCGATATCTAAAAACCCTTGAGCACCTAGTAAATCTCTAACTTGTGCGTAGTTTTCAGAATTTAAGCCTCGGTAACTCACATTACCATTTAAGGTAATATTGTCATTGAGCTGCGAACTAATAATTACGTTGGCAGACAATTGTTGATCTTCAATCACATCATCTTGTAAAATGATATTCGCTAGCTCTGCAGTGGCGGCATTGATATTTCGGCGATAAATCGCTTCCCAATCTAATTGACCGTCATTGATAAATTGCTGCTCTGCCACATAGGCGTTTTCATAATCGACTGCCGATGGATTTTCAAATCTCAAGAAATAACTAGGTAGGTTCTGATAATATTCTGGAGACGGGTTTCTAAAGCGACCATTGTCTATACGACTGCTTTTAATCGTTCCAAACTGATATCCGAGATTGGTGTTAATTCTCGTTTTCTCAGAAATATCCCAATAGTGATTTAACATGATGACAGGCTCCTCTATCTCACGGATACGCGAGTTACGGATCTCACCATTTTGATTACCCCAAAACGGGTTGTATTTTCTTCCTTTAAGATCAAAAACTTCCTCGGTAATAGCGGTAGCCCTACCTCTGCGGTTTGGAGTATAAAAGGCGGTAAGATTCAAACTGTGTTTGTCCGAAAATCGTTTTTCGACACTGGCCGAAAATGAATTGGCATCATATAGCGTCCCGTCTATATAACCCTCGTCACCAAAACGTCTAGATCCTAAAACTGTATATGCCCAACCATTAGCCATTAGGCCAGAGCTATAACTCGCCATCACACGACCTGTATAAGAGCGATTAGCAGAGGCATAAGAGATACGTCCACCCTGACGCTCCTGTGAAGCGCGCATAATGATATTGGTCGTTCCGGCAACACCTCCAAAATTGTAATCGTTTGGAGAAAGTCCCATGGCAAATTCACGATTGCGCTGCACATCGTTTAATCCACCCCAGTTACCCCACTGTGGGCGTCCGTTAAATTGCTTGTTCATCTCGATACCGTTGATGAGCAATTTACTGTTGGCGTTATCTAATCCTCTCGGTCTAAAAAAGGTAGCGCTAAAGTCAAATGCTGCTGCACTTAAAAACACATCGCGTCCCGCCGATAGCAGTCCTGATACATTGTAAGATGAGGCATCATCGTCATTACCAGCAATCTCATTGTCGGTAAGCGAAATAAGACCAATCGTGGCCTGCTCTGCGGTGACATCTACATCTAGGGTAATGGTTTCCAAGTCTAAGATTTGTCCCTGGGTAAGCACAACAGGTAGTCTTCGTAAGAGATAGCCCTGTTTGCGGATGATAAGCACTTGTTCTCCAAACTCAAGTTTGTCTGTGAGTAAAAACATCCCATTGGCATCAGTCTCTACACCAGCGTTTGTCCCTTCGATCGAAACCTGCACATCGGGTAGTGCTTGGGTGGTAATCGCATCGATTACTTTTCCTTTCACCCCACTTTGAGCCAACACTGGTAAGGCGGCAAAGATGAGCAAAAGTCTAAAAATGATATACTTCATATAATTAATTGATTTTACATACGGCAACATTTATAAAACTACCGTTACGTTTGCGGGGGCAAAAGTACTACATTTCATTGGATTCACTACCTTTGGCACGTCTTATGATAAAGACTTTACACTAAATTAATTAAGCAATTTTATGAATATTCGAATTTGGTTACTCAGTGGCCTTATGATTGTTAGCGCTTTCGCGAAAGCGCAAGAGAAGAAAACCTATAAGGTTCAAACCATTGCCTTTTACAACGTAGAGAATCTATTTGATACCGAGAACGACCCTGTCACTTTTGACGACGATCGTACTCCCGATGGAAAAGACCATTGGACAGAAGCTATTTATCAAGATAAAGTAGCCAAGATGGCTAAAGTGATTTCTGAAATAGGTGCCGATGTTGCTCAAAACGCACCAGCACTTGTAGGATTGGCCGAAATTGAAAATCGAAAAACGGTTGAGGCGCTGGCCAATGACCCTAGTCTTTTAGACAAAGACTACGGAATTGCCCATTTTGATTCTCCCGACCGAAGAGGGATTGATGTGGCCTTGCTTTATCAAAAGGCCTTGTTTAAACCCACCAATATCTCAAAACATCCCTTGTACATTTATAGCAACAGCAACCCTGATAAACGTGTGTACACCAGAGATCAGTTACTGGTTTCGGGTTATCTCGATGGAGATATGGTACACGTTATCGTAAATCACTGGCCATCACGTAGTGGTGGAGAGGCCAGAAGTCGTAAGAAGCGTATGGCCGCTGCGGCCCTTAATATGAAACTCATTGATAGTTTGCAAAGCAATGACCCTTATGCCAAGATTATTACTATGGGTGATCTAAATGACGATCCTAACAGTCCGAGCGTCAAAAAGGTCTTAAAAGCCAAAGGCGATAAAGATAAAGTTAAAGACAAAGGCCTGTACAACCCGATGGCACCAATGTTTAAAAAGGGTTTTGGAACTTTGGCATATAGAGATGGTTGGAATCTTTTTGATCAGGTTATTGTGAGTGCTCCTTTATTGGATGACGATTATAGCTCATATCGTTATTACAAGGCGGGTATTTACAACAAAAATTATCTGAGCAACCCTAGAGGACGCTACAAGGGGTATCCTTATAGAAGTTTTGCCAATGGGGGCTATACAGGTGGTTATAGTGATCACTTTCCGGTGTTTATTTACTTGATCAAGGAAGCCACTTCTACCCAGGACAACTAAAACCAATATAAGCTATACTACATAAAAAAATGGAGCCCAATTAGGCTCCATTTTTTTGTGTTGTTTGGCGTAAATTATAGCCATTCTGACCATGGGATAATAGCCAATACAGCCACTAAGCCTAGGGTGTAAAATATCGCTAGCTTCTTAAACTTAGGAGTAGATAAGCGCTGTTTTTTATGCTTAGAATAGCCTATAGTGATTAAAACAACTGCAACAATCATGAGCAATGGATGCTCTATGGCAGCGCTTCGCAGACTACTATCTTTCATAAGGTTTTCTTCACCCAAGGCTCCCATGCCTCGAGGAGATACAAACCAGAGTACGAGCCCTATAAGCAATTGGATGTGCATGGTAATTAAGGTAAATAAGGCCAGTCGCATATCTTTGGCACCATATTCTCTTTTGGAGAAAAAGCCCATTAATGAATTAATGGTGGTTATTATCAAGACAAAAAGCACGAGATAAGCCCAATAGGAGTGTAAAAACTGTACAGTTGTATACATGTGTGTCTAAATATTAGTGATGGGTAAATATACTTTTTTTACATAAAAAAACGCCACTCCTGAGAGTGGCGTTTTGTTTTCGCAAAAGCGAAGGTATATAACTTCTTAGTTGAAGATGTAACGCAATCCTAGTTGCATCTGCCATCTTGCAGACTGTAATCCCTGATCGTCGATCTGCTCAACGTCAAGTGCAACTGGGTTACCAGCTTCGTCATACTCTAATAAATTCTCTACAAAACTAAATACCGGATCATTTCCAGAAGTAGATACAGTTTGTAAAGGACTCACCTCACTACCGATGAATTTGCGTACGCCCCAATCCTTGTTGAGAAGGTTGGTAAAGTTAAAGACGTCTACAGACAGCTGTAAAGTGTTTTTCTTGTCACCAGTTTTGATGTAGAAATCTTGTAAGAACTTTAAATCAACAATGTGATTCCAAGGCCCTCTTGAAGCATTACGCTCTGCGTACTGACCACGACGAGATTTTAAATAATCATCATTCTCGATATAGAAGTTCAATAACTCCCACTGTCTGATCTGCTCTGAAGCATCTCCAGCAAACTGGATTTCGCTTGCATTAGCAGGAACATAAATCAAGGCGTTGTCACGAGAATCGTCATTTAATAAATCACGTCCTTCTCTGTAAGTGAAGCTGTAAGGGTTTCCTTGTGCACCTTCGTAGAACAAACCAATAGTAGTTTTTCCTCCAAAATCACCACCGTACTCAATTTCATAAGATACATTCGCATTGAAACGACTTCCCAATGAGAAATCAGAACGTGACAATGGAAGATTTGAGTTCTTACCGTTTCTAGTGATATTGTTTCTCCACTGTGAACTGTTTTGAGACGATGTACCATCAAAAATCTTTTCAGATTCTCCATAGGTATATGAAACCTGCCCTTGGAAACCATTAGAAAGTGGCTTTCTCAAAGTTAGAGTACCATTGTACGAGTATCCCTCGCTTGTATTAGAAGCTAAGATGATACGCCCGTAGGTATCATCAATTTCATCACGGCGATCCCATACTGGACGGTTATCGGCACCGTTTAGCGTCCCTACAGGACCTCTTAGGTTTAAGTTCTCATAATATACATCTTGTAATACGTCTGTATATAAAAGATCTACGGTAGCAATTAATCCCCAGAATGGTAATTTCTGATCTACAGATAGATTGTACTTAGCAACTTGTGGTAAGCGGAAGTTTTTAGCAAATAAATCAATATTTCCTCCTACACCACCAGAACCAGGAGCTGGATCTTCGAACTGATTGTTGACATCGGCCTCAAACTCTTGACCAAAGATGAACATAAATCCTCCTGTAATACCGTTGTTGTTATAGGTTCCTCCAGGCCATACTAATGGCAATCTAGAGGTAAATACTCCAAGACCTCCACGTACCTGAGTCGTGTTGTTATCAAAAACATCCCAGTTAAATCCTAAACGTGGTGCAAAGTGTGCACTTGCGTTGATTCCCTGTCCTACTCTTGCGCGTTGTAAATCTTTACCTGCAGCCTCCAATAATGGAATGGTGCGGTTGTTAAAGTCATTGTTTACCGTTCCGTCTTCCCAGTAAGGAATATCTACACGAATACCTCCTGTCAACTTGAAGTTTTCAGCGATTTGTACTTCGTCTTGTACATAGAAACCAGCTTGGAAGGTTTGGAAATCTGCAGATCCGGCAGACTCATCACCTACTGTACCATCTCCTACCAAAGAATACCCGTGTTGGTAAACATCAGCCTCGGCTCCAGTCAAGAATTGATTTAAACCTGAAGACAACAAGTTCCCGTCATCATCAAATTGATCTTCGAATGTATAATCACCAAAGTTGAAGGCAAAGAATAAGTTCTTAGCAGAAGCCCATTCTAGGTTAGTACCAATCGTCACAGCGTGACGTCCTGAGAAAATCTCAAAGTTGTTGTTAATAGTAAAGATGTCCTGCTCTAGTAAGTTTGCTGTAGAGAAAGGCTCGGCACCAAAAGAAATGGTACCCGCTCCATCTTGGATGTCTACAGTAGGAAATGGATTTCCTAAAGGATCACGGTCATCACTTACTGAGGTATAACCAATTTTAAGATTATTGGCATACTTAGAACCAAATGTCGAGTTTAACTCAAAAGCCGTAGAATAGGTTTTGGTTACAAAAAATTCTGATCCGTTGATAAATCCGATGCTTCTGTTACCAGAGCCACGTGCTTCAAGATTTTCGGCCTCTACAATACCCTGGCGTAAAGAAACCTTGTGGTTTTCATTGATGTTCCAGTCTAAACGAATGTTAAATTTATCACTGTCTAGCGTACGAGTATTGGCATCAAAGATACCTGGATTGTAACCGTATTCTGACTGTAAGAAACTCGCAAGATTATTGATATCCTCTAAAGAAGAGTTTCCTTGGTAGTTACTAAAGTTAAACGGTTGAGGCGTTTCATCTTCTTGACGCTCATAGTTTACGAAGAAGAATAATTTATCTTTTACAAGAGGTCCTCCTAATCGAACCCCATAGGTCAAGGCTGAAAATTCGTCTAGTTTTTCACGAGATTCTCCAGCTTCTTCATCAACAAGCTCAACAGGAGTTTTACCTGCAAGACTTTCATTTCTCAAAAATCCATATGCAGATCCTACCCAGTTATTAGAACCAGATCGCGTTACCGCATTAATAGAACCTCCAGAGAAACCAGATTGACGCACGTCAAAAGGAGCAATGTTAATTTGAAAAGACTCAATCGCATCAACAGACAAAGGGTTTACACCTGTTTGACCTCCGTTAGTACCTGATCCGGCCAATCCAAATACGTCATTGTTTACAGCACCGTCAATGTACACCGCATTATAACGGTTGTTTTGACCAGCCAAAGAAATTGAGAAACCGTCGTTTCCTTCGGTAAGCTGAGCTTGAGGCGTTACACGTGCAAAATCAGCAATAGATCTAGAAACCGCAGGAAGGGTATTGATATCTCGCTCTGAGATAGCCGTTTCAGTTCCTGTTTTGTTACTGTTAAAAACACCATTAGACTGTGTTGTAATTACGATTTCGTCTAAAGCGTTTTGAGACTCTTCTAGCGTAGCACTAACACGCTTGGCTTCACCTAATGAAAGACTAAAACCATTATTGGTGTAGTCTTCAAAACCTACATAAGAAATGGTAAGGTTATATGGCCCACCAGAACGCATGTTTGTAATACGGTAAAAACCGTCAAAATCAGTGATCGCTCCGTAAACCGA
>CAZJWI010000091.1:0-1783 GCA_964549485.1 uncultured Flavobacteriaceae bacterium | reverse complement strand
AGAGCTCCTAGGTTCTGGTACCTTATTGGGAATTCCTGTTTTGGGAGATCCTATTGAAAAGACAGGATTATACAGCATAGGTTATGAAAACAATGGTTTTATGCTATTGTCACCAATGGCCTTGATAGTAGTAGGATTAATTATATGGGTACAACGTTCACGCAACAAAGCCCTTATTGAAGAAAACTAAAATGAAACAAATACAGCTGAGGTTGACCTCTCTGTTATTTTGATCAGAAAAATATAGCATATGTTAGAGCACGTTGAATTATTTTTTAAATCAATTTTTATTGATAACATGGTATTTGCGACATTCTTGGGAATGTGTTCATACCTCGCCGTTTCTAAAAAAGTTACCACTGCTGTAGGACTAGGTGCTGCCGTTATTTTTGTATTGGCTGTAACTGTTCCGGCAAACTGGTTTTTGGATCAGTACATTTTAAGAGATGGGGCTTTGGGCACTTGGTTAGGTCCAGAATATGCCGATTATGACTTGAGCTTCTTATCATTTATTCTATTTATTGCAACCATTGCTACTATGGTACAATTAGTAGAGATCGTGGTAGAGAAGTTTTCTCCCTCGCTTTACAACTCCTTAGGAATCTTTTTACCACTTATCGCAGTAAACTGTGCGATTCTTGGAGGCTCATTATTTATGCAGTCAAGAGATATACAAACCGCAGGATTGGCTTTAAATTATGGTATTTCTTCAGGAATAGGGTGGTTTCTAGCGATTGTTGCTATTGCTGCTATTCGTGAGAAAATCAGATATTCCAATGTACCGGCACCTTTGAGAGGTTTGGGAATTACATTTATCATCACAGGTTTGATGGCTATCGGTTTTATGAGTTTTGGTGGAATGCTTACCGGAGGTGATGAAGAAGAAGAAACAACAACAGCAGCAGCAGCCGTTATTCCAGTAGATACAGATGAGGCAACAACTGCTCAACTTGTTGAAAATACAAACGAAAAAGAAAAGTAATTATGATATTAGCCGCTAGTATGTCGGGAGTTGTGATTGCCACTATCGTCGCCTTTTTGGTGCTTACGTTGGCCTTGGTAGGAATTCTCCTTTTTACAAAACAAAAATTATCGCCTTCTGGACCTGTTAAAATTACTATTAACGGAGAGAAAGAAGTTGAAGTAGAATCTGGTGGAACCTTATTATCTACACTAGGAAGTAATAAAATATTCTTACCCTCTGCCTGTGGTGGTGGTGGTACCTGTATACAATGCGAATGTCACGTCCTAGAAGGAGGTGGTGAGGCATTGCCTACAGAAACGCCGCACTTTAGTAGAAAAGAACTCGCTTCTGGAGCCCGACTTGCTTGTCAGGTTAAGGTAAAGCAGGATATGAATATAACCATACCCGAAGAGGTATTTGGTATTAAAAAGTGGGAAGCCACTGTGGTAAGAAACTACAATGTGGCCTCTTTTATTAAAGAATTCGTAGTTGAGATTCCGGAAGATATGGGCTATAAGGCCGGGGGTTATATTCAAATTGAAATACCCGAGTGCGAAATCAAATACGAGGATATCGATATTACAGCTCACCCAGAAGAGCACGACAGCCCGGATAAATTCCAGGCCGAGTGGGATAAATTTGGACTTTGGCCACTTGTGATGAAAAACAGCGAGACGGTAGAGCGTGCGTATTCTATGGCTTCTTACCCAGCCGAGGGTCGCGAAATTATGCTTAATGTGCGTATTGCTACCCCGCCATGGGATCGTTCTAAAAATCAATGGATGGACGTTAATCCTGGTGTAGCTTCATCTTACATTT
>CAZJWI010000090.1:0-10046 GCA_964549485.1 uncultured Flavobacteriaceae bacterium | reverse complement strand
TTGCACTTTCGCTCTCATGCCAAAAATCTCCTATTCAACTTAAATCGGGTAGCTGGCAGGCCAGACTAAGCCTACAAGATGGGCAAATACTCCCTTTTATTTTTGAAGTACATCCCGATGGCACACTTACCATTAAGAATGCGCAAGAACGAATACATGTTGACCAGATTACTATAGTCGACAATAAGATACGTATACAAACCCCCGTTTTTGAAGGCTATTTTGAAGGAGTTATCCATTCTGATGGCACTCAGATAAGTGGAGAATTTATAAAGCCTAGTTTGGACCGTAGGGTTGACTTTATAATGGAGTATGGCATCTCAGAACGTTTTACAGTTACTGCTGCTCAAGATGCTATTAAAACCGTAGATTTAAATGGGAATTGGGAGACAGTTTTTAGTCCCGATAGTCCAGAAGATCGATATATTGCTAAAGGAATTTTTACCCAAAAAGGTAATCTGCTTAACGGTACGTTTAGAACAACAACGGGTGATTATCGATTTCTGGAGGGTATAGTCAAAGGTAATCAGTTTCGACTATCTACTTTTGATGGCGCACACGCTTTTCTCTTTACTGGTCAAGCCACAGATAGTACACTCGAAGGCTATTTCTATAGTGGCGATCACTGGAAAGAAGCATTTCGCGCTAAGCGCAATCCCAATTATGAGCTACCCGATGCAACAACCTTGACCTATCTTAAAGAAGGCTATGACCGTATATCCTTTACTTTTCCTGATCATACCGGAAAAATGGTCTCTCTGGATGATCCAGAGTTTGACAATAAGGTCGTACTCGTACAGATTTTGGGGAGTTGGTGCCCCAATTGTTTAGAAGAGACAAAATTTTATAGCGAATACTTAAAAGCCAATCCTGATCTCGATCTGGCTGTAGTGGGGCTCGCCTTCGAATATGCTCCTACGTCAGAGCAGGCATTTAAAAGCATAGATCGTATGGTAAATCGACTCGAGGTACCTTACCCAATTTTATTAGCCCAGTTTGGGACTGAAGATAAAAAGCTAGCTCAACAAAAATTGCCAATGCTCAATCACATACTGTCTTATCCAACTACTATCTTCATAGATAAAAATGAGGAGATACGTCGTATTCATACAGGTTTTAATGGAAAAGCTACTGCCCAGGTTTATACCAATTTTACCCTAGAATTTGATCGCTTTATCAAAAAATTGGTTAGCGAATGAGATAGATATGTATTAAAGTAACTCAAGCCAGTCTAAGCATTAAAGGAATTGGTATATTTATAGTGCTATGAAATCTCAAAACAAAAATTTAGAGCTGCTTAAGTGCTTGGTACTCGTGTTTGCAGCGTATTGTTGTATAAGTTGCTCGTCTACCGATGATCTTGAGGATACTCAGGTCTTGGAGATGCCTTCGGTAAGAGGCTTATCTTTTACTGCAGATGCCCTGCTCGAATTTCAATATCGCAGCGGGCAGGAGCAAGGTAGCTTTGGAAACTTAACGCTAGAAGAGAATTACCCTGTACAATATGAATTTATACATCGTCAACGCGGTGTTTTTGGCCTCTACCGTATTCAAAATGTCTGGATGCGAGATGTAGTAAATGGCGCAACAGAACAGTTTTTGGATTATACGACTCCTGGCGATAGTGAGCGCAGAGAAGCTGTGGTTAATGACAACTTACACATTGCGCTTTTGTACAGAAAATTAGATGCCTTGGATAAATTACAACTGCGTATTATTAACGCACAAAACAACGTACAGTCCAACATAAATTTTGGGACCTTTCAGGGGGTGTCTGAGATATATCTCTATGAAAATACCATTATCGTCACTTTGAAAAACCTAATGACCAGCACCACAACATTATATGTCATCAATATTGACCAAGGGCAAATTAGTGATGAGAAAACTTTTATAGATACTGGTATTACAGCGGTCATTTTTGGTGATGATAATGATTACTATTTCTTTGCAGGAGATCAAACCTATAAACGATACGACTTATCTACATCGGTATTGTTGGAAGAACAGCCTACTGCTTTCAATCCTGAGTCTGGCCGGGTATATGAGATCAAAAATAGATTGCTGGTGGGGAACTATTTTTACCTGCAACCTTCATTTTTTAACGAAGGGCCGTTATTGTACGATTTAAATACAAATACCATTACAACGGTAGATCTGGGAGCAGCACTAACAGCCTATATGGAAACCCAAACCAATGGGTCGCGTATAGAGAATACCGACTTTGTCTATGATAGAGGGTCTAGTACCTGGATCGCTAATTATCTGCTTAGCTTTAGCGATGATAGACCAGATGAATTTGGACTAGTGCAAATCGATAGCGAAGGAATTATCCAAAATGTATTGGAAACCGAATTCCCGATAACCAGAGTGGTTTTATATTAACTGATGTAGTTCCAAATATTCTTGTATTTACTAAGCTGAGCATAGACAAAGCGTATGATTCTATGTTCTTCATTTTGCAATAGCGGATCTTCCTTTAGGAGTCTATGGGCCTCACTTCGGGCTATTTTTAAAATGGCTCCATCCTTTATAATATCTGCAATTTTTAAATGAAGCACACCGCTTTGCTGAGTGCCCATGATATCTCCTGGGCCACGTAGTTTTAAATCAACCTCTGCCAATTCAAAACCATCGTTGGTGCTAGTCATGGTCTCCAGACGTATTTTACTATCACTCGAGAGCTTAAATCCAGTCATTAAGATACAATAACTCTGCTCTGCGCCTCTACCTACACGACCTCGCAGCTGATGTAGCTGGCTCAGACCAAAGCGTTCGGCACTCTCAATAATCATGACAGAGGCATTGGGTACATTGACACCCACCTCGATGACCGTAGTAGCCACCATAATCTGAGTCTGGCCATTGACAAAGCGTTGCATTTCATAGGCCTTATCATCAGGTTTCATCTGGCCGTGTACTATGGAGATTTGATAATCGGGTTTAGGAAAAGAGCGAGAAATACTTTCGTAACCATCCATAAGGTCTTTATAATCCATCGCTTCAGATTCCTGGATAAGTGGGTAAACTATATAGACCTGTCGTCCTTTGGCAATTTCATCTTTGATAAAGGCAAAGACTTTGAGTCTATTAGAATCATAGCGATGTACCGTTTTTACCGTTTTTCGCCCAGGCGGCAACTCATCAATTACGCTTACATCTAAGTCTCCATAAACCGTCATGGCTAGGGTTCTCGGAATAGGAGTAGCAGTCATGACCAAGACGTGTGGGGGGTAGGTATTTTTTAGCCATAGTTTGCTACGTTGTTTGACGCCAAACCGATGTTGCTCATCAATGATAACCAATCCTAAATTTTTGAATTTCACCTTGTCTTCCAACAAGGCATGCGTCCCGATAAGGATGTCTATTTCACCATTTTCTAACTTTTCGTGAATGATTTTTCTTTCTGAAGCTTTTGTTGAACCTTGAAGTAAGTAAATACTGGTATCCAATGGTTTACATAATCCAACTAAACCTTCATAGTGCTGGACTGACAAAATAGCAGTTGGGGCCATTAGACAGGCTTGAAAACCATTGTCAAGTGCCATTAGCATTGACATGAGCGCCACTATGGTCTTCCCAGAACCCACATCTCCCTGCAAAAGGCGGTTCATCTGGGCATTGGTCCCTAAATCTTTTCGTATTTCTTTGAGTACACGCTTTTGGGCAGTAGTCAATTCGAAGGGCAAATGATCATTGTAGAAGGTCGTAAATAATGGGCCAACTTTATCAAACGGATACCCTTTGATTTTGGTTTTATGCGCTCTATTTTTTTGTAATAGTTGGAGTTGGATATAGAAAAGCTCTTCAAATTTTAGCCGATATTGTGCTTTGGCCAAATCTTCTTGCGATTGCGGAAAATGAACATTGAGTAGCGCTTGCTTTCTCGGCATTAATTTGAGGCGTTGGCAAATGGGTGCCGCTAGGCTCTCAAATAAATGAGGTGCAGCTTCCTTAAACAGTGTTTGTATAAGCCCGTGAATGACTTTATTGGTAATGCCCTTATTGCTCAGTTTTTCTGTAGAAGGGTAAATGGGTTGCATCATAGAGCGCAGGCCTCGCTCATGCACACTGAGAAGCTCCATTTCGGGATGTGGCATAGAAAAGCTATTGTTAAAGCGATTGATTTTACCAAAAACAACATAGGGTGTACGCAATTTGATTTTCTCCCTAATCCATTTGTGACCTCTAAACCACACTAATTCTATACTCCCATAATCATCCTTAAAGGTTGCTACAAGCCTGCGTCCCTTGCCTTCGATCATTTTGAGTTGAGTAACCTCACCTACAATTTGTACTTCTGCATTCGTAGCGTTTAATTCATTGGTCTTGTAATAGCGCGTACGATCAATATAGCGGTTGGGAAACAAGTGAATGAGGTCCTGATAGGTATGTATCTGTAGTTCTGCCCTTAAAATATCGGCTCTATTAGGACCAACACCTTTAAGATAATCAATAGGAGTTTGAAGAAAGGTAGGATTCATCATTGTAAAAATAATTAAAACATCTAGCATATTACAGAGATACAGCTCTGGTAAATGCAGCCTATACGATTAATAGAAGCGGTTTGGGTCTTTTTTTATTTTAGACAGCCGCCTTATAGCTTTACTGCCTGCCTATTTGTATTTTTAAGCCAATGAAATACCTATTGCTTTTTTTTCTGCTCTTCACAAATCTTCTAGAGGCGCAACAACCAGCCACCCAGACCGCATTAGTCGATATTTTGCGTATTGAGGCTGTACTCACCCCAGATCTTGATCAGGCCACCATTAAGGGGCAAATTGCTGTAAGTTTTATTCCGTCCGAGACTATACAGACAGTGTATCTTGACGCTATAGCTATGCAAGTCTCTGCCGTCTCACCCAATGCTACTGTTACTGCTACAGATACTCAAATACTATTAAATGGGGCATTTACGGCAAATCAATTGCATACTGTGGCCTTTGAATATACTGCCCAACCCAAACAAACGATGTATGTGGTAGATCATATGCAATCCAAACAATTATGGACCCAGGGACAAGGTAAGTATACCTCGCATTGGTTGCCTAGTATTGACGATATGAGCGAGAAAATAGAATTTGATTTAAGTATCAAAGCACCTTCTGCATATACTGTGATCAGTAATGGCGACTTGGTCGCTAATACCGCTAGCGATGGCCTTCGTTTATCTAGTTTTGACATGAAAGATCCCATGTCAAGTTATTTGGTAGCTATGGTCATTGGAGACTACCGGCATAAAACGGAGTATTCGGCTTCTGGAGTTCCCATACATCACTACTATTATCCTTCAGATACCCTCAAAATAGGCCCTACCTATCGGCATACCACTGCCATCTTTGACTATTTCGAAAATACACTAGGTGTGCCTTATCCCTGGCAAAACTACAAGCAGGTGCCAGTTAAAGACTTTTTATATGCGGGTATGGAAAACACCGCGTGTACGATCTTTTCGGATAGTTTTATGGTAGATGAGATCGCTTTTGAAGATCGCAATTATGTCAACGTCAATGCTCATGAGATGGCCCATCAGTGGTTTGGAAATCTCGTAACCGAGACCAAAAGTGATCACCATTGGCTACATGAGGGATTTGCGACCTATTACGCTTTGATGGCAGAGCGTCACATTTTTGGAGACGATTATTTTTATTTTAAACTCTACCAAACCGCAGAACAATTAAAAAATGTAAGTGATCAGGGGAAGGGACAACCCTTGGTTGGGGCAGGAGGCAGTAGTTTAACTTATTATCAAAAAGGTGCATGGGCTATTCATATTTTAAAAGAGTTGATTGGAGAGACCGCTTTCGCGAAAGCGGTTAAAAGCTATCTCACTACCTATGCTTATCAAACTGCGACCACTAGAGATTTTATGACCGAAGTGGCCAAGGCTACAGATATCGATGTGAGCGCATTCGAGAAAAACTGGTTGTACCAATCGGCATTTCAAGCCGATGACGCTTTGGATGCTTTGAAAAAAAGTCCTTTTATGCAGTCATATTTTAGGGTACAAGCCTTACGAGCACAGCCACTATCTCAAAAACGCTCACAATTGTTAGAGATCATAAAAACGTCAAATACCTACCTCGCTCAAGAAGCCGTATATCAACTGTCTGAAGCGCCTATTGCAGAGACAGCAGCGCTCTATAAAGCAGCACTTAATCGATTAGATCTTCTTATAAGGCAGGCCGTTGCAGAGTCGGTATCAATAGAGAATGTTTTAAAAATACCAGGATATAAAAGTTTGCTTTCTGATGCGAGTAATGCTACTCAAGAAATCGCGCTGTTCAAATTATGGGTAGCCTACAATGCTAGCGCCGATGGAGTAGAACAACAAAGAGCTATTTTGGATCAAACCAAGTCTATTTTTGGTTTTAACGACGCCAATGTGCGAAGCTTATGGCTGGCACTTTCCTTGATTACTCCAGGATATAACGATCAGGAAGCTGCCATGAATGCCCGATATGAGGAGTTAAAGCGCTATACCGCCCCAAATCAGCCCTTTCAACGTAGATTACAAGCTTTTCAATACCTGGCTCAAATTCAATTTTGGGAGGCTCAAACCTTAGGTCATTTGATACAAGCAAGTGTGCATATCAATTGGCGCTTTCGCGAAAGCGCAAGACAAATACTCCAACAACTGTTAAAGCAAGACCGCTGGAAAAAGGAGATAGAGGCGCTTAAACCAAGCTTAGAGCAGGCAGAATTAGCTTATTTGAATAGGATTGGAGTATAGCGATTGAAACTTCTACATAATTTCGGCTACCTCTTGTTTTATATAAGATAGACCTGCATCACTCGGAGCTTGATTATCCATCAGATCGCGCAAAATAGTTTCTCTCAATTTGTCACTGGTGGTCACTTTTTCATTCATACTGGTCTTGCGAATAATACTGACTGTAGCGCTCTTGGCGGTTCTAATCACATTCCAGCACTCTTCGGTGACATATACTTGTTGAGTAAGGTTGTGCTCAAATTCTTGATTGATCGTCTTTAATAGCAGCGCCTCATAATCGTCTTTGTTATCGTTGTAGGGTTTGACACGCAATAACAAATTGCCAGGGGCAATGCGTTCCAAAAAGAGGGTAAGTCGTTCATAGGCTTGCAACCTAAGTGGTAAGGCGGTTGCCTGACTGCTCTTGTGCAATAGAAACCTGCGACGACCTTCTTCGTTTTTGGTATACTGACTAAAAAAGTAATACGCGACAAGGGCGACAATAACAGCAGGTAGTAAGTTAAAAGCGAGATTGACTAGGTTAAATTCCATAGATAAGTAGGTTTAAGTATGTAAATGTAGTAGAAATTGAACATTGATACAACGCTAGCTTATCAGAAATGGTATGTGGCTGCCCTAGGAAAGCCAATGCGAATCGAGTGTCACCGCCAGGGGTAACAAAAAAGGGTTAGGTTTTATCTATAGACAATGAAGAAAAGGTTAATAATCGAGTACTATTTTGGGGGAAATAGGCTCATCTCATCACCACTGCAACACCGCAGTGGTGATTTTTTTATCGGAGGAAAGACTGTTGCTATATGCAAGGGTAACAATTGGTTACAATTAGTGATGTAGGGTATAACCAGGGTGAATTACCCATAAAAACTTTAATTATGAAAACTATAGTACTAAGTGCCATCGCACTACTTCTGGCAACGATGATCAATGCGCAAATTGTAACAATCTCTCAAAACAATACCTCGCATACCGCAACCGCCACTCAATTTGGAGGAGGACTTTTTACCGCAAATGATTCATTTATTGATCAGGATGGATTTTCTAATGACACCGACACTTTCCAGTCGGGTCAATTCAATGATGCAGACGTCATTCAAGACGGAAAACAAAACAATGCTGATATCACACAAATAGGCATCAATAATACTGGATATGCCTTTCAGCTAGGTAATTTTAACGATAGCGATATCGATCAAATTGGGGATGATAATCAAAGCGAACTCGAACAAATAGGCAACCACAACGATGCTGATGTCATTCAGCTAGGTGCTGTAAATCGCTCTTATGTATATCAGGAGGGAAATCGCAATACTTCCGATATCAGTCAAATTGGGACCGCTCACCTTGCAGAAGTGGAGCAGTTTGGAAATAGAAACCGCTCCGATATAGACCAAATTGGCATACTTAATCAAGCCAAAGTGGATCAAGAGGGCAATCGCAATGATGCCGATGTCTTTCAAAATGGTGTACTAAACCTTGCAAATGCTGTGCAAAAGGGTATTAAAAACCGAGTAGATACCGATCAAATAGGAGATGGTAATTTGGTAGAAACTCATCAGCTTGGAAACAAAAACAGACACAAGTCTTATCAGGAAGGTGATTGGAATACCAATGAAGTAGATCAACAAGGAGATCGCCACTTAAGCGATGTTAGACAAGTAGGTGATTTCAATAAAAACACCATTTTGCAACAAGGTAATGATCACCTGGCCAAAGTAGAACAACTAGGCGATAACAACTGCGTCAAAATATTTCAGTACGCTACAGGAGGACCACATAGCGTTAGTTTGAGTCAATCCGGAAACTTTAATGTAGCCTGTATTTTTATGAATTAAACGATACTATAAAAAAAGCACTTCTTTGATTAAAAGTGCTTTTTTTATTGCAAAAGAGTTAGGCGCTTTCGTGCTCCATAGCTCTTTTGTTTTGCCCGCCTAGGTGGATGCAATCGTATAGGGCCTGCATCCCCTCAAAAGGAACTGGTGTTTTCTGGTAATAGTATGTTTTATCGAGTTTTTTGCTCAGGTTGTGATCATCCACATTAATCTCAACATCTGCCATAGTGTATTGACAGGGGTGTTCATATCCAGAGGCATGTGTAATCTCTATGAGCTCTTTTCTAAAGGTTTTGAAATACTGAGCGAGTCTGTCTGCTTTGAGCGGTACATCAATACCCCTTTGCAGCCATTTACTTTGAGTGGCGACTCCACTTGGACAGCGATTGGTATGACATATTTGTGCCTGAATACACCCAATACTCATCATGGCTTCTCTAGCTACATTTATACAATCAACACCCATGGCAAAAGCCATTGCTGCCTTTGCAGGGAAGCCCAATTTACCACTGCCAATAAAAACCAAATGTTCTGAAAGTCCTCTCTCTTGAAACAGCTTATATACATCGCTAAAACCATATACCCATGGTAGAGAAACATGATCTGCAAAACTAGGTGGAGCAGCACCAGTACCACCTTCACCACCGTCTATGGTGATAAAATCTGGACCCTTATTCGTTTTAACCATTATATCGGCCAGTTCTTCCCATTGATCTAATTTGCCTATGGCAGCCTTGATACCAACGGGCAAGCCTGTTTCTTGGGCAATGGCCTCTATAAAATCAACCATTTCTGAAACATTACTAAATGCTGTGTGAATAGGAGGGGAGAGTACATCTTTGCCTTGTTCGACCCCTCTAATTTCTGCGATTTCTTTGGAGATTTTGGCTCCGGGCAAGACCCCACCTTTTCCTGGTTTGGCTCCTTGAGATAATTTGATCTCAATAGCTCTAATAAAGGGGTTTTGGTCTACCAGTGCTTTCATTTTTTCCATAGAGAACTTACCATCGGGCGTACGAACGCCAAAGTAACCCGTACCAAAATGAAAGACGACATCGCCACCATGACTGTGGTAGGGAGAAAGACCGCCCTCTCCAGTATTGTGGTATGCGCCTGCAATTTGTACGCCCTGATTTAAGGAGGCTACAGCTCTTGCGCTCAACGATCCAAAACTCATAGCCGAAACATTTATGATAGATGCTGGTCTATAAGGACGCCTGCGTTGGTGATAACTGCCTATAACCTTGGCACAGGGCAAAAAGGTTTTGTCTTTGGCATTAGGATGACCAGGGGGTATTTTATAAGACATCATCGCATTATTTATAAAGATGTGATGATGCGAGTAAATATCTCTATCGGTACCAAAACCCTCATAATTGTTCTCTTTTTTTGCTGAGGCGTAAATCCAACCTCGTTCAATACGATTAAAAGGAAGCTCTTCCCGGTTGTTAGCAACAAAATACTGACGCATTTCTGGCCCA
>CAZJWI010000089.1:0-4904 GCA_964549485.1 uncultured Flavobacteriaceae bacterium | reverse complement strand
GTACATAACGATCCAGAAGCGGTACGAAAAAAAGCGCTTCAAATGGGTGCCAATATTGTCAAATACGCCTTTGAAAATTAATTGATTACACCTCTTTATGCCACAACTTACGCATCAGGCGCATTCGCCTAGTCAAAGTGACACACAGCTAGTTGTGTGTTGTGATCAGGTTAAAGGACCTGCCAATTTGGGTGCTATTTTTAGATTGGCCGATGCCTTTGGCGTAGATGAACTCGTACTTTTTAAGGCCGAACTATCATTACAAAGTAGCCGTTTTAAACGCACAGCGCGTCACACACAAACCAGAGTACGCTTTCGCGAAAGCGAAAACCTAACCCAAACCATCGCTCAGTATCACCAAGATGGGTATACCAGTATTGCTCTTGAAATTACCGATCAAAGCCAGCCCTTAGACCAGGACTATCAGCATGGACTAGATAAAATTCTTCTTATTATCGGGGATGAAAATCACGGTATAAGTGAAGCGGTATTAGCCATAGCTTCTAGACATGTCCACATACCCATGCGAGGACAAAACAGCAGTATGAATGTAGCTCAGGCCTTAGGCATTGCACTCTACCAATACACCCGATCATAATACTTATATTTGGGCTATGAAGTCATCAGAGATAAGCTATGGAATACTCAGGGCCGCTGGCGTGATTGCTGGAGTACTGGCGCTGTGTTGGTTTTTGTATACCATTAGCAGTGTATTGATTTACATCGCTATTGCAGCGGTAATCTCCCTTATTGGACGCCCCATAATCAAACTATTACGTCGCCGTCTCAAATTTAATAATGGGTTGGCCGTAGCTTTGACCATGCTTATTATCTTTGGCACATTACTGGGCATCATGGCCATGTTTATACCACTAATTGTCGAGCAAGGTCAAAACTTATCCCTTCTCAATATAGAAGGACTACAAGATTCGATGACGCGTCTAGTCAATGAAATAGACACTTATCTGGCATCAAAAAATATTGATCTTCTAGAAACCCTAGGCAACACCGATTGGAGTTCGACTTTTAGCTTTGCAGCCGTACCAAATTTATTAAACGGTATTTTTGGCGCCTTGGGATCTTTTGGGATCGGACTGTTTTCTGTCATCTTTATTTCTTTCTTTCTCCTTAAAGATAGCGCCCTGTTACACGGTGGGTTAATGAGCTTTGTAAAAGACCAGAACGAATATCGTATGACGCAGTCTTTTAACAAAATCAAAGATTTACTATCTCGCTATTTTCTGGGCTTGTTGTTGCAAATCTTGATTCTCTTTGTCATTTATACCATCATCTTACTCTTGTTTGGGATCGATAACGCCTTGGTTATTGCTTTTTTGTGCGCTTTACTCAATCTCATCCCGTATATAGGACCACTGGTAGGCGGTATATTGATGTTTGTACTGTCTATGAGTAGTAATTTGGGCTTTGATTTTCAAACGGTAATCCTACCTACCACAATCAAAGTGATGATTGGGTATTTTATCGCCCAAATCATCGATAATTTTATTAGTCAGCCTTTTATTTTTGGGAGCAGCGTCAAATCGCATCCGCTAGAAATTTTTCTAATTATCATCATTGGTGGCTTGTTGTTTGGAATTATGGGTATGGTGGTGGCCGTGCCTATGTATACGGCGGTTAAGGTCATTGCCAAAGAATTTCTACCCAACCTAAAAATAGTTCAAAAACTCACCCGTGATCTCTGATGAACACTGCTTTACTACGTCCCGATGTGCAGGCTTATCTGAGTAAACACCAGCATACAGACCTTCATACTTTTATTTTAAAAGGTAGTCCGTTTGAGGATGTAAGCATACAAGAACTAGCCCAACAACTCGATGGGCGTCGAAGGATGCAGCACAAATTGCCACTGTGGTATAACACTTCTGGTATGCTCTTTCCGCCAAAACTCAACCTGGAACAGACATCATCTGAGGTTACAGCTTCCTATAAAGCAGCACTGATGATGGGAGATACGCTATTTGATGGTACAGGTGGTTTTGGTATTGATAGTTATTATTTTGCCCAGAGAATACCTCATATTACTTATGCCGAGCAGAATGAGTCTTTATTTGCTTTCGCGAAAGCAAACTTTGAACGTTTAAATGTAGACAATATCTCTATGGTTAGAGCTGATTCAATAGCTCATCTAAAGGCCCAGACCACTACGTATGACTTGATTTATTTTGATCCTGGTCGCAGAGATGCGAGTACAAAAAAGGTATTTAGACTAGAAGACTGTGAACCAGATATGGTGCTACACCGTCCTTTTTTACTTAAAAAGACCAAACAGCTCTGGATTAAGACGGCCCCCTTTTTAGATATCACCGCCGCTGTCAAGGCGTTACAACAAGTATCTGAACTACATATCATTGCGGTAGACAACGAGGTCAAAGAATTATTGTGGTGTGTTAAAGATGTCCCCCCTCCCTCTTATAATTATGAGATAACCGTAGTCAATCTAAAAAAAGCACAGTTAGAGAAACAAGTATTTACCCAAAAGGAGTTGCACATGGCCACGGCATCTTATGCAGCGCCAAAAAAGTTTCTCTATGAGCCTAACGCTGCTTTATTAAAAGCTGGTGCTTTTGAGTGGATCAGTGCTCACTTTGCTTTAGACAAGCTTCATAAACACAGTCATTTATATACCTCAGAAAAGTTAGTTAATTTCTCGGGTAGACGCTTTCGTATACTAGAAGTACTTCCCTATTCAAAAGCCTTAAAAAAACGCTTTGCCGGAAAAAAGCACAATGTGACCACACGTAATTTCCCAATGAAAGTAGCCGATATAAGAAAGAAGCTCAATATCAAAGACGGAGGTACTTCGTTTTTGTTCTTCACTACCCTAACCGATCAATCTCTTGTTGTCATCATTTGTACTAAGGTCTAGGCCCCAGCTTATTTTGGATCTAGAGCAGCGGTAACACGTGCCAATAAATCCTCATAGTGATATCTGCTTAGCGTATTTGCTGCATTGTTACGTCTAGATCTCAAACTGCTTTTTAAGGCATTTAATTCGCCACGTACTAAGGCCTGAACATCAGAAGTGGCTACGTTATACGTGAGACCTGGTTCAAAACCATCTCTGCCTCGACGGGCTTTCGGGCCCTCATCGGTCAATAAAAATATCATGCGTTCTACGTAAGATCGCTGTAAATTACGTCTGTATATAGTATTAGAACCCGCCTGTGGCTGGCTATTAAATAGACCTCTTCTCAAGTCTTTTAGCATATCTAAGGCGCTATAATACTCCTGCTGAGTAGTCTCTGCATCAATAAGACGCCCCAGACGATCAAAGCTCAATAATCGATTGAGGTAGCGTGCTTGTAATTTGCGCATGCGTTCAAAATATCCTGCATGATCGATATTTTGTAGTATGGCTGGATCAATCAACCAAGTAGGAGTTTCAAAAAGTTCTTTTTGTAACCATTGCATAGATTCTTTTTGAGCAGCGGCGTGCAATGGCTGGTATACCCTACCTTCTTGCGATGGCGTTTTTAGATTTTCATAAACACCACCTATGTTGGTCACCACATGACCCACATAACGCCCGTAGACACTTAAAAGTTCTCCATAAAGTTCTTCCAGATCTGCATAATTATTGGTCTGATCTGAAGTCCATTTTGGTAAATTTTTAGCGACATACTTTAAATTCTTTAAACCATAGGTACTCGCTTTGACAGGATCGTTTCCAATACCTTCGGTTTGAGATTGTGGGTCAAACCTACTCGATTGTCTTCCAAAGACATATCTTGGATCTCCTTGTTTTTCTAATATCCAGGCATTAAGCGTCTGCTTTTCATCTTCGGCGGTAGTGGCATCAGTAATCACGCGATACCCCCAATTGGTCGCATAGTGATCATAGGGCCCCATCTGTCGTATAAAACGGATATTTTGATCTCCCGGTTGAGCGATATAGTTGTAACGCGCATAATCCATTAGACTTGCCGCTATACCGTACTCTTGTGTAAAATCACCGTCGCGATACGATTCGACATCATAGGCATAACTCGCGGCCATGTTGTGCGGAAATCCAAGAGCATGCCCTACTTCATGGGCAATAACCATGCGCATCATTTCTCCTATCTCCTCATCTGGGGTATTGAGTGTACGCGCGCTGGGATTGGCGGCAGCCGTCTCTAATAAGTATCTATTGCGATACGATCTAAGATGATTGTGATACCAGATAATATCGCTTTCTATAATTTCGCCACTTCTAGGGTCGGTCACACTCGGACCTACAGCATTCCGTGTTGTACTTGCTACATAACGCACTACAGAGTAGCGTATGTCTTCAGGACTAAATTCTGGGTCTTCTTCTGGTGTTGGAGCATCACGAGCTATGATGGCGTTTTTAAAACCAGCGGTCTCAAATGGCTTTTGCCAATCTTCGATACCTTGTTTGATGTAGGCTCTTAAATTTTCTGGTGTTCCTGGATCCAGATAATAAACGATGGGTTTTACAGGTTCTACAAGTTCCCCTCTTTTATAGGCCTCGATATCTTTAGGTTCCAAACGCCAACGCGTGATATAGGTTTTTTTATCTGCTTTTAAAGCATCGCTACCGTAGTCGTATTGACTCTCTGTAAAAAAGCCTACTCTAGGATCGTATAATCTGGGTTGCATAGGCGTCTCAGGCAACAAGATCATAGACTGATTCATCTGCAGGCTAATGGTCTGAGCACTGCGCTCGGATGGCGGTTCTGAGGCATTATAGGTAAAGTCTTGCTTTACTTCTATATTCTCAGGAAAACTTTTGATACTATTGATAAAACTTCGGTTGGCATCGAGCTTCGACACTTTGTACTCTATCGAGTGATGCTGAATAGGCGAATTCGGCCTGGTCTTCACCCGCAGCACCTTGGTCTAAGGCCGCTTTGGAGGCTTCGTATTGCTGTTTCATTTGG
>CAZJWI010000088.1:0-5121 GCA_964549485.1 uncultured Flavobacteriaceae bacterium | reverse complement strand
TAAAAATTACTAATGGTATTTTCTATAAACTCATCGTGTAATTGCTGTAATTTCGAATCTGCATTCCAATATCTTTTCAATAAGGCGACAGCTTGTTGTTGATCTTGAAAGTAGGTTTGGGCAAGCCAATCTATTTTTGCTGCCTTGGTCAGTTTTGAAAAACCGGTAATCTTTTGGGTCATTCCATATGTATTGAAGTTTTACAAAGATAGGGAGAACCAAAATATTTCTAAGTGTGCTGCTCTTGGGTCTCAAATAGGGAGTGCTCGGGCCAATAACCAAGAGGAGTATTAACAACAATATGGTGGTTTTCTGCATTATTTTTAGTAAAATTGGAACACTTTAAAAAGTTCATTAGATACATATGAGATTTCCTTTCTTTTTTGTTGCCATATTCTTATTGGCATCTACGGCAATTACTGCGCAAAAAAAATCAATAACACTTGAAGATATTTGGAAAGATGGTACTTTTAGAATGCAACGTTTGGATCGTTTGCACTCTATGGCCAACGGTACGCAATACGCCGTCCAGAATTATGATAGAGCTGCCAGAATAGGCAGTGTGGACATTTATGATTACACCACAGGAGAAAAAGTACGAACAGCTGTAAGTACCAAAGACATTGACGGCTTGGATTACTTTATCAGTTATGAATTTGGACCCAAAGAAGAACAGGTCTTACTCTCAACCAAGTTACAGTCTATTTACAGAAGATCAACCTTAGGTGAGTATTATATCTACAATACGCTTTCGCGAAAGCTCACGAAGGTATCTGACGATTTGATACAGGAACCTACATTTTCGCCAGACGGTACCAAAGTGGCCTACGGAAAGGACAATAACATTTTTATTTTTGACATCGCTACTGGAGCTGTAGAACAGGTAACCTATGACGGGCTAGTAAATCAGATTATTAATGGTATCACAGACTGGGTATACGAAGAAGAATTTGCTTTTGTAAGAGCATTTGACTGGAGCGCCGATGGTAAACACCTGGCGTATATACGTTTTGATGAGCGAGAAGTGCCCGAATTTTCAATGGACATTTTTGGGAACGAATTGTACCAGCAGCAACAGGTTTTTAAATATCCCAAGGCTGGTGAGAAGAATGCAGCAGTGAGTCTTCACGTTTACAAGGTAGGACAGCAAGCAATGCGCCAGGCACAATCTGTTGAGGTAGATCTGGGCATGGGTGCTGGGTATTATATACCTCGTATCAAATGGACAAAAGACCCCAACATCCTTTCTGTTCAAACTCTAAATAGACATCAAAACAACTTGCAATTGTCATTTTACGATACAAAAACCAATTTGGCCGAGGTTGTCTTGGTAGATAGAGATGCGGCTTATGTAGATGTAACAGACAACCTTACTTTTCTTGAAGACAACAGCTTTATCTGGACCAGTGAAAAAGATGGTTTTAATCATATCTACCACCACAATGCTGATGGCAGTTTAAAGAGGCAAGTTACTCAGGGAAAATGGGAAGTAACGAGTTATTATGGTTTTGATCCCAAAACAAAACGTGTATTCTATCAAAGTGTCGAAAATGGCTCTATCAATAGAGGTGTATATGCAATACAGCTCAATGGAAAGAAAAAACAACAACTTGCAGTCGAAGAAGGAACCAACAGTGCCGATTTTAGTGCAGACTTTACGTATTTCATTAATTCCTACAGCAGTGCAGATACCCCTTGGCGCTTTACCTTAAATAGTGCCAAAGATGGGAAGGTGATTAAGGTAATCAAAGATAACCAGGCTTTAAAAGAGCAGTACAATACGTATTTGACCTCGCCTAAAGAATTCTTTACCATAGAGGTGAATAATGCGAGTCTTAATGCGTATATGATCAAACCTGCAAATTTTGACCCTTCCAAGAAATACCCTGTCTTTATGACCCAATACTCAGGGCCTGGGTCTCAGAGTGTCAAAAATTCTTGGGGTGGAGCCAATGATTATTGGTTTCAAATGCTTGCTCAAGAAGGCTATATTATCGTTTGTGTCGATCCTCGCGGCACAGGTTTAAAAGGAAGAGATTTTAAAAAGATGACCCAAAAAGAATTGGGACGCTACGAGGTTCAGGATCAAATTGCAGCTGCTCAAAAACTGGGTCAAAGACCTTATGTAGATCAAAGTCGTATTGGGATTTGGGGATGGAGTTATGGTGGCTTTATGTCTGCCAATTGTCTGTTCCAGGGCGCCGATACTTTTGCTATGGCAATCGCTGTAGCACCTGTGACGAGTTGGAGATACTACGACACTATCTACACCGAACGCTATATGCAAACCCCTCAGGAAAACCCGAGTGGATATGACGATAATTCACCAGTATCGCACGTAGACAAATTAAAAGGAGACTTTTTGTTGGTACACGGTAGCGCCGATGATAATGTACACCTTCACAATACGATGGCTTTAGTAGAAGCTTTGGTACAGGCTAATAAACAATTTGATTGGGCGATCTATCCCGATAAAAACCACGGTATTTATGGCGGTAATACGCGATTGCATTTGTTTACTAAAATGACCAATTTTATCAAGGAAAACCTTTAAAAAAGCAACCTAACAATAACCTAAACAACAATTATGTCATCACTTACAAAACAAGCACATGAAAAAGAGCTTTTTGGACATCCAGTAGGCTTGTATATCCTGTTTTTTACCGAAATGTGGGAACGATTCTCCTATTATGGTATGAGAGGAATACTCGTTCTCTATCTAACAGCACAAACCATAGGAGATAATCCAGGTCTTGGCTGGTTAGACGTAGAGGCTTTGTCTTTGTACGGATGGTATACGATGTTAGTCTATGTTGCATCTATCCCTGGTGGTATTATTGCCGATAAGATTATCGGTCAGAAGCGAGCCGTTATGATAGGCGGGTTATTACTGGTAGCGGGTCATGGAATTCTGTCAATAGAAGAAATGTGGGCATTTTATACTGGTCTAGGCTTGATCATTTCTGGTGTTGGACTACTAAAGCCAAATATTTCTACATTGGTAGGCGGTTTATATCGACAAGGAGACGAAAGACGCGACAAGGGATTTTCTATTTTCTATATCGGTATTAACGTAGGTGCTGCCTTGGCGAGTTTGACAGTAGCATGGGTGGCTCAAAATTACGGTTGGCACGCAGGCTTTGGCCTCGCTGCAATAGGTATGGTATTGGGACAGGCCGTATATATGTTTGGACAGCGATTTATCAAACACGTTGGAAACAAGCCAGTACGTGCCACTATGGACAGCGATGATGTTTCCATAGGACAAATTTTCAAAACCCAATTTTCCAAGACCAAACCTTTGACTTTAACCTTGGCTTTAGCCATTTTAGGTTTAGTTTCGGCTTACTACTTTATTGAGAAGCAACAATTAGCGTATATGATCTTCTTTGTTTTTCTAGCCGTAGTGGTAGGAATGATGAGCACTATTTATGGTGATTTAAGATCTAAGGTTGAAAAGGATCGTTATCTCGTCTTATTATTGTCATTTATTATTGTGATCGTATTTTGGGGAGCCTTTGAACAGGCAGGAGGATTGATGAATCTTTATGCCGAAAATAGAACAGATCGCTTTTTGTTTGGCTATGAGATACCAGCAGCGGCCTTTCAATTTTTTAATCCATTTTATATTATAGTCTTCGCCCTGCTAGTTGCCAACTTTTGGGCGTGGTGGAAAAATCGAGGCAGAGAGGCCTCATCTTTGTTTAAGATGGCAATAGGTGTCATTATAATGGGGCTCGGATTTGTATTTATGGTTTTTGCTTCTATGGAATATGAAAGTTTAGGAAAATCGGCCATGTATTGGTTGGCCTTAGCCTATTTGTTCCACACTATAGGAGAATTAAGTGCGTCTCCCGTTGCGCTGTCTTTTATTACCAAATTGGCTCCAGTAAGATATGGGGCGCTTATGATGGGGGTATACTTTGCTGCAACTGGTCTTGGAAATAAGGTGGCTGGTTTAATTGGTGAATCGGCTTCTTCGGCTGGAGAGTTGACCATCTTTTCTGGTATAACTATTTTCTGTGTAATTTTTGGACTGCTTGTAATTGCCCTATTAAAACCGCTAAAACGTCTTACTCACGGCGCTGAAGAATTAAAAACGGCAGAAGGTTTAGAGCAAGAAGGATTTGAAGCTGCAGACCCAGATATCAACTAGATTAGCTTACTATTATGGCACAAAATTCAACCGATCAGTTTTTTGAAAATCCTGTCATTGGACATCCCGCAGGATTATTTGTACTCTTTTTTACCGAAATGTGGGAACGTTTTTCCTACTATGGCATGCGTGCTTTACTCGTTATGTTCTTTACCGCCTCGATAATGGATGGAGGTTGGGGATGGCCACGCGAACATGCCTTTGCTATTTTTGGAACCTATACCTCACTGGTATATTTGTCGACGCTTTTAGGAGGCTATTTTGCCGATAAAAAAATCGGGTACCGCTGGGCTGTAGTTGTAGGGGCATTGCTAATGACTTTAGGACATGCAGCAATGGCTTTAGAAACACAGTTTTTTATTTATTTGGGACTTACCTTGCTAGTTTTTGGTAGTGGTTTCTTTAAACCCAATATGACATCGATTATTTCGGAGATGTACAAAGACCGTCCTGGCAAAAAAGATGGTGCCTACACTATTTTTTATATGGGGGTAAATGCAGGGGCCTTTCTAGGAATTTTGCTATGTGGCTATCTCGGTGAACAGATAGGTTGGAGTTGGGGATTTGGTGTAGCTGGAATTTTCATGTTATTTGGTTTGCTACAATTCTGGTTTGCCCAAGATATTTTTGGAAACATTGGCTTAAAGCCAAAAAAGGATATTGACATTGTCGTCGATCAAACAAATGAAGACAATAAACTCAACCCTTTTACCAAGTTTGAGTTGGCGCTTATAGTCATTGCATCAGTTCTCGGTTTATCTTGGATTTTGAATGATCCAGTAAGTAAGATTTCTGAAGGAGCCTATAATTTGTTTGATTTTAGTCTTTTTGGGTTAAGTGGTCCGAATGTAGTTATTTTAACAGCATTGATCCTCTTTATTCTATTGTTGGTGTTACGAATTCCGCGTTACGCGAAAATTACCAGAGATCGTATGCTAGCGGTGGTGTTCTTCGCCTTTGTTACC
>CAZJWI010000087.1:0-12415 GCA_964549485.1 uncultured Flavobacteriaceae bacterium | reverse complement strand
CACTCAATGCTTGAGAAGGTTTGATTAATATTTAGAATGGTTAATAAATAAGATTTCATTCCCCCACATAAGCATTGATAAAGACCGCTCCACTATGGGGCGGTCTTTGCTTTTAGAGGTTTTTAGCTCCATCTATAACCTTTTGTTTTAAACCTTCTTTATAGGTAAGTATGCGTTGTCTTATTTCAGTTTGAGTAGCGCCTAATATCTGAGCGGCCAAAATACCGGCATTTTTAGCGCCATCCAGAGCCACTGTGGCCACAGGAACACCCCCAGGCATTTGTAATATGGATAACACAGAATCCCATCCATCGATAGAATTGCGTGACTTCACTGGTACACCTATTACTGGAAGCGGTGAGAGCGAAGCGATCATGCCGGGTAAGTGAGCGGCACCTCCAGCGCCAGCTATAATGACATGAATCCCACGCTGGTGAGCATTCTTACCATAATCAAAAAGTTTGTCTGGAGTGCGATGCGCACTCACAATATCAATTTCGGTCTCTATGCCCAATTCCTGGAGCACATTTACTGCATCTTGCATGATTGGGAGATCACTGGTACTTCCCATAATAACGCCTACTTTCATATCAAATAAGATTTTAATTATGCTTACTATTGACTGATTACTCTAATTGACTTCTTAGCTTGCTCTGCCGTTTTGCGAGCGGCCGCCAGATCGTGGTCAACTATGGTTACATGCCCCATCTTTCTAAAGGGTCTCGTTTGTTTTTTGCCATAGATATGCGGAGTAACACCATCCATAGTCATAATTTTTTCTATATTTTGATAGTACACATCGCCTGTATGGCCTTCTGCCCCCACGAGGTTAACCATAACAGCGCCCAGTTTGCTTTCGGTTTTGCCTAGCGGTAAATCGAGTATGGCTCTGAGGTGTTGTTCAAATTGATTGGTAAAGCTGCCCTCTATGCTATAATGCCCACTGTTGTGTGGTCTTGGAGCCACTTCATTTACTAATATACTATCATCTTCGGTTTGAAACATTTCTACAGCAAGCAAACCTACATGCTCAAAGGCTTGAGACACCTTAGTAGCAACAGCTCTGGCCTTTTCTGAAACTTTAGCATCAATTCGAGCAGGACAAATCACATATTCGACCTGATTGGCTTCTGGGTGAAATTCCATTTCTACTACAGGGTAGGTTTTGACGTCTCCAGATAGGTTACGAGCTACGATGACGGCCAGCTCATTTTTGAACGGAATCATCGTCTCGGCAATACAGGCTACATCTGGCAAGTCTTGTAAATCTGACTGTTCACGAATAACGGCTACGCCTTTCCCGTCATAACCGCCTGTACAGGATTTCCAAACAAAGGGCATCTGAGGCAGGCTTTGCAATAAGGCTTCTTTATTGGGGTGACGCTCAAAAGCTGCGGTGGGTATTTCGTGATCTTTGTAAAACTGTTTTTGCACCCCTTTATCTTGAATTTTGCGCAAGACAGCAGCTTGTGGATATACTGCTTTTCCCTCTTTTTCTAAGGCTTCAAGTGCATCAACATTAACCGTTTCAATTTCGAAGGTGAGCAAATCCACTTTTTGGCCAAAATTATAGACAGTATCATAATCCATCAAACTGCCCTGTTCAAAGTTATCACAGGCAATTTTACAAGGCGCCTCATCACTGGGGTCAATCACATAAGTTTGAATGTCGTATTTGCGCGTGTCGTAAAGCATCATTTTGCCCAATTGGCCACCGCCTAATATGCCTAGTTTAAAGGAAGAAGAGAAGTAGTTTTTCATAAGTTGCACGCTTTCGCGAAAGCTGTTATCTGAGTTCCAAAAATACAAAAAACCAATTCAGAAAATGACCATTGCCTTTGACAACATTTGAAGGTTTAGCGTCATTTTAAGAATTTGAGAACCGAAGTAAAGATATATAACTTACGTATGGTATCTTTGCGCAGTCTAGAGCGATATGAAAACAGTTCAATTACACGATTTGGAGTTCGAAAAGTGCATCTCAAAAACTGAGGTACAACAAGCCGTAAATGGGGTTGCCGTTCGGTTAAATGATCGATATGCACATAGGAGACCTGTTTTTTTAACCGTACTCAATGGCGCCTTTCTCTTTGCCGCCGAATTGATCAAAAAATTTGATGGTGAATGCGAATTGAGTTTTATCAAAGTGGCCAGTTATGACGGGACACAGCAAAGAGATGAGGTTTTTACGGTCATGGGGGCAGAGCCTTCTCTCAAAGGTAGAGATGTCATTGTAGTAGAAGACATTGTTGACTCTGGAAACACCATCGAAACGATAATCCAAATACTCGAACAGGAAGAAGTAGCGAGCTTTAGCATTGCTACTCTTTTTTATAAACCACAAGCCTATCAGAAACCATATCCTATCGATTTTATTGGGTTAGAAATCCCCAATGATTTTGTAGTGGGATTTGGTCTTGATTACAATGGTTTGGGCCGTAATCTGACGGCTATTTACAAATTAAAACAAGCACAGATGAAAAATTTAGTATTGTTCGGCCCTCCAGGCGCTGGAAAAGGTACACAAGCTGAAGTCTTAAAAGAGAAGTATCAATTGGTTCACATTTCGACTGGTGATGTGTTTAGATACAATATTAAAAATGGCACTGAGCTGGGCACCCTGGCCAAGTCATATATGGATAAGGGTCAATTAGTACCAGATTCGGTAACTATTGATATGCTTAAAGCAGAGGTTGAAAAAAATCCAAATGCCAACGGCTTTATCTTTGACGGATTTCCGCGTACTGAAGCTCAGGCAACATCTTTGGCAAAATTACTCGAAGGCATGGGTACAGAAATTGCCGCCATGGTAGCACTCGAAGTAGACGACGAGGTATTGGTACAGCGCTTACTAGAGCGTGGTAAGACCTCTGGACGCGCCGATGATGCCGATGAGGCTGTCATTCGCAATCGCATAGCTGTGTATTATGCCGAAACTGCCATTTTAAAAGAGTTCTACGAGCAGCAGCAAAAGTACCACGGTGTTGATGGTGTAGGTAGCGTCGAAGAGATCACAGCGCGTCTAAGCGCTGTAATTGATCAATTATAGACGATTAGACCTAAAAGATACATTATAGAGTTGGATAGTGTCATTTTTTAAAGATGGCCTTTTAGATATACCAACAAAAAGCAGGATGATATGACAGAAGGAAATTTTGTAGACTATGTAAAACTTCACGTTACTTCGGGTAACGGAGGGGCAGGCTCGGCTCATTTGCATCGAGAGAAGTTTATAGAAAAAGGAGGTCCTGATGGTGGCGATGGTGGTCGTGGAGGTCATATAATTATTAGGGGGAAAGAAAATCTATGGACGCTTTTACACCTCAAATTTAAAAGACACCTTCGCGCGGGTCATGGTGGTAATGGTGCCAAATCCCGATCTACAGGACATGATGGTGAAGATCTTTATATTGACGTGCCTTTGGGTACTACAATCAAGGATACCGAGACAGACAAGATCATTTTTGAAATTACAGAAGAAGGTCAAGAGTTTATTGCCGCTCAGGGCGGTATGGGTGGTCGAGGCAACTGGCATTTTAAAAACTCTGTCAATCAAACACCCCGATATGCTCAACCCGGTATCGACGGCTATGAAGTCTCACTTACCTTAGAACTCAAAGTGCTAGCCGATGTAGGTCTGGTAGGATTTCCCAATGTGGGAAAATCGACCTTGTTATCTGTAATTACAGCGGCCAAACCCAAAATTGCCAATTACGAATTTACTACCCTAAAACCCAATTTGGGTATTGTGCAATATCGAGACTATCAAACCTTTGTCATCGCAGATATTCCTGGAATAATTGAGGGAGCCTCTGAAGGAAAGGGCATTGGACACCGGTTTTTACGTCATATAGAACGCAATTCTACCTTACTGTTTATGATACCTGCCGATGCCGACAGCATTTCTGGTCAGTATCAGATCCTGCTCAATGAATTACAGAAATACAATCCGGAAATGCTCGATAAGGAGCGACTTATTGCGATCACCAAAAGCGATATGCTAGATGAGGAGCTACGTGCCGAGCTCACTCAAGAACTCGATGCCGAATTACCTATAGATTATTTGTTTATTTCGGCAGTGACCCAACAAGGATTGACCGCCTTAAAAGATAAACTTTGGCAAATGCTCAATAAATAGTGAGCCTATACAACAAAGCCGTATATTTTAGGTTATCACATTAGAAATCTCGAGGATGCGATACGTACTTATACTTCTTATTAGCTGTTGCTGTTTGGGTTGCCAGAGCGTCTACCTCCGGCATGATTATGACGAGTCTTATAACTTTGATAGTTTGGTAACCTATAATTATGACTTTGGTTTAGATCAGGTTTTGTCAGAATTTGATAAAAGGCGCTTTGTCAAATATTCTGATAGCTTACTTTCTTTGCGTGGTCTTTCCAAATCTGAATCACCCGATGTGTGGTTACAAACGAATACCATCATCTCTACTAGCGATTCTCCAACCCGATTGGGGGTAGGAGTGGGAAGTGCTGGAGGCAATGTGGGCGTAAGTGTAGGCACGGGTATACCAGTAGGTCGAGAGCGAGAGCAGTGGGAATTAACTTTGGCAATCATAGATGCCAAAACAAATACTGTTGTTTGGGAAGCATATACCGAAAGCAGTCGCAGCCTACAAAGTACGCCAGAAAAAAGAACAACCCATATAAAAAAACTCGTAGGCAAGCTCTACTCCAAATATCCACCAAATAACTAAAGCATGTTTGGCAGGCATTTTGCATATTTGCATCGCATGAACTACCGTAAATTTTTATTCGTTTTATGTTTTTGGCTTAGTGCTACTGCGATCTATGCCCAGTCTCAACATGGTGATGGTGATATGACCGCTTTCGCGAAAGCGCAAACTTACTTCGACAATCAACAATACGCCAAAGCTGCTCCTTTATTTAAACAATATTTAAAAGCCCATCCTCAAGATCTCAAAACTCTGGAATATTTGGGTGATATCTCGGGCTATGCCAAAGAGTGGGACAAGGCTATTGGCTATTACAAACAGTTGGTGCGCCTACAACCTAAGGTGGCTAATTATCATTATAAATACGGTGGCGTCATGGGTATGAAGGCTCTCGAGATAAACAAGTTACGAGCCTTAGGGCTCATAGGTGATATCAAAGAAGCTTTTCACACGGCTGCCCGCTTGGATAGCAATCATATCGAAGTGCGTTGGGCTCTGGTAGAACTGTATATGCAGTTACCTGGAATTGTAGGTGGTAGCGAGGCTAAAGCCTTATCTTATGCCAACGAACTTCTCGCCATATCTCCGGTAGATGGCTATCTGGCCAAGGGATATGTAGCAGAGTATTCTGATAAACCCAAAGAAGCCGAGAGCAATTATAAGAAAGCAGTCGCTATAGGCGGGTCTGTCACCTGTTATACTAAGCTCTATGAGCATTATGAAAAACAAAATAAACCACAACAAGCTATTGCTACTCTTAAACAAGCTCAACAAAAACATCAAGATAACAATAGACTACACTATCAATTAGGGAAGGTTGCAGGTCAGTATGGAATAGGACTGGACCAGGGTATTGCTTGTTTACATCGTTATCTAGAACAGTATACTGTAAAGGATGGTGTGCCCAAAGATTGGGCTTATTTTAGATTGGCGCAGATCTACCGCCATAAACAGGATAAGGATAGTGCACGACGTTGGATAGCCAAGGCTTTGCAAAGCCGTTCCGATTTTAAGGAAGCTCTCGCCGAAAAAAAGTTGATCGAAACCTTATAAGACTTATCGTTTTAGTTCAGGATTGATATCATTGATGTGCTCCTGCAGATAGTTTGCTACAAAAGTTGAGGTAAAATGTGCGCTTCCCATGAGTTGAGCCGCAGTTAAACGCTCCTGAATATCCAGACGATTATAGGCTTTAAGATAATTAATTGACAAAGGAGCATAGCTGTAATGCCAAGGTTCATACTTAAAACCCTTTCTGTCTAAGGCATCGGTATACACCAAATAAAAACCAAAACTATTAGCGTGCTCATCCATCCATTGCTTGAATTTGCAAAATGGACCTGTGCCATGAAATTTGGAAGCGACTAATACATCTCCTTCCACTTTTGGGCCAGCATCAATCAAGTCTATGTCGGTCCCCCAGTGATGTCTCGAAGTTCCTGGAATAGTAGAATAGGCGATAATCTTTTCTATAGCTTGTTTGGGTTGTAGACCGCTTTCGCGAAAGCGTTTATATTTTCTTTCCCAAATGCGATTTTGATGGGCGTAATCGCGATAGGAGGAAACAACTTTTATAGCGATCCCATCCTTGAGTGCTGCTTTTTTCATACGCTCAAAGGCCAAAGCTGCCTCGGGTCGTAATCGATATCCTTCTCCCTCGATCAAATTGGGTTGTCCTTGACCCAATAATTGTGCTTCAGAAATACTTTCTTGACTATATACTTGGATTGGTATGACAGCTAATAGAAATAATAGGGTGTAGAGTGTTCTGAGCATCATAAATTTTTTTTCATCACATAATGAGGTCCTACCAAAGGTATATCAAATTCTGAACCAATAGTTTGGTATCCCATTTTTTTATAAAATGACAGCGCCACAATACGGGCGTTAAACCACAGTATCTCTTTATTCTTTTGCCGCAATAAGTCTTCTCCCTTTTTTAATAGGAGCCCAGCCAGGCCTTTTTTGCGATAATGAGGTAGCACAGCCATACCTCTAAGGCGAGCTTGTTCTCCTACAAACTCTGGGTGGCTATCATCCATAAAACTGGCTACACCCACCAGTTCTTTTTTATAATATACCCCTAGATGAAAAGTGGTGGGGGCTTCATCTGCTTGCATATAGACATCTTCCAATGGGCGACCTTTGCGCAAAACAGGATGCCTCACAGGCCAGGTTTGCTGAGCCGAAATTTCTTTTATGCTGTAATCTGGATTTTGTTTTTTGTACAAAAAGGCAGGCTCATTGTCATAGGTAAAGGTTTTGATCTGTTTAAATTCACAACGTTCTAATACTTTATGAGAACCATAATTTTTGATATGAGCATGGCCTACCAAAAAGGGATATTTTAAATGGTTAAAGCCATAGTCTATCATTGCTTTGGCTGCCTCGGTTGCATAGCCTTTATTCCAGTGCTGTTGGAAAAAGCGGTATCCGAGGTCTATGACATCGGTCTCGGGATGATATTTGAGCCCACACCACCCCAAAAATTGCTGGTCCTGTATGCGTATTACCGCATATCGGCCCAAACCTGGCGGTGTTTTTTTTAGGTAGGTCTTGATAAATTGTAGCGCATCTTCCTTATCCTTAAAAGGTACGTCTGCTGTAAACTCTAGTACTTTGGGATCTGAATTTAAAGCCAAAAGCGCTGGAGCGTCTTTTTCTTTAAAAGGTCTAAGTAATAGGCGGTTGGTTTGGAGTGGATTGGATTCAGGCACGCACATCTTTGTATTCTGGATGTTTGTCAAATTGGACCTCGGCAAAGGGACAAAGAGGTTCGATGGTATAGCGGTGTTCTCTGGCATAGTCTACTACAGCCGCTACAAGTTTTGAAGCCAAACCTTTACCCTCCTGTGGTATTTTGGTCTCGGTATGGTCTATGGTTAGGATATCGTCTTCTTTGGTGTAGGTCAATTCTGAAATGACTCCTCGTTCTCCCTTTATAAAAAAGAAGCCACGTTGATCGTTCTCTTTGTGTTGGATGTCCATATGCTTTTAGGTTAAAATTAATAAAACCCAGCTTATGGTTGTACCCTATAGCTAAAATTATTCATCCAAACACGTAGGGCCAAGTATTAAGATCACAGGTGAAAGATGCTGCCAAAAAGCTCAAAATAGTTGATCATTAGCACGTTAAGCGCTATTGGAAGTAACGCTATAAATACCTTACAACTCTGACATCATGGAGCCGGTCAATATCTTGTCAAAAATTAAGGGATACGCTTTTCTATTTTCAAAAAAAAGCTATTTTTGTGCTGTCTATTAGCGGGAGTAGCTCAGCTGGTAGAGCGTCAGCCTTCCAAGCTGAATGTCGCCGGTTCGAACCCGGTCTCCCGCTCTAAAAGGCCTTGTGAAAACAAGGCCTTTTTTATTGTAAATCTAGAATGGTGTCGGGCTGTACTTCATAGGGAAGCTTTTCTTTTTCAAATATTCGCGCAGTAGGTATACCCTTTAATTTGATGGTATTGTCAATAACCTCTAACCAGCTACCTTCTCGCAATCCCACAACCGGTACATTATTATAGGCGTGAAATTCCTTCAGGCGTGTTTCTCTGGTCTCACCCATATGAGTGTCATTTTCTTTAGGATCCAAATAGTGGGGATTTATATTAAATGGCAAAAGGCCTAAGGTTTTAAATGAAGGTGG
This sequence comes from uncultured Flavobacteriaceae bacterium, assembly GCA_964549485.1. Classification (GTDB taxonomy): domain Bacteria; phylum Bacteroidota; class Bacteroidia; order Flavobacteriales; family Flavobacteriaceae; genus Dokdonia. The sequence goes on along the minus strand of CAZJWI010000087.1, from coordinate 4,075 downwards.
ATAAAGGATAGGCATATCGTTTGTGGTATGCATGGTCAAACCACAGATATTGCTTCCTGCACTGGTTCCGAGATAAGGTGTGCCCTTGAGCAAAACTTCTCTAAGGGGCTGCATGATACCTTGTTGATACAAGTCGTGAACGAGTACAAAAGTATTACCACCTCCTGTAAATATAGCTTCTGCTTCTCTTACAGCAGTCACTGGGTCGGCAAAAGTATGTATACCTCTAACAGTAATATCTAAAGCGTTAAATACCGTACTTACTTTTTGAGTGTAAGCATCATGGCTCATTCCACCAGGACGGGCGTATGGAATAAACAATAAGGATTTACAGCCCTTAAAATGTACTTTTAATTGAGGCAGCAAGTACTGCAGAAACTCGCTTCCAAAGAGGGTAGAGGTACTCGCTACTAATAATTTTTTGGCCATTTATTTAGAATTTAGAAACCTAATTTTCTCGATAGTTTGTTGTAAATTTAAGGAAACACCCTCTTAACAAAAGTTTAGGCATCAATTAAGTTTTTGCTAGGACTTCCTGTCGTTTCTTTAACCTGAAATAAAAATACGCTATGAGAAAACTCTACTTCCTATTTCTTTTTTTAACCTTAAGTCTTAGCGCGCAAGATTTTAGAATTGCGGTAAGAGGTCAAATTCTAGTGCCCGATGGTGATGATAACGAGGGTATAACAGTCTATAATACCTCCTCAAACCAGGGTACCATTACAGATAAGGAGGGTTACTTTACTTTGAAAATGGGCGAGAATGATCGTGTCATCTTTAGCGCCTTGCAGTATAATGATGTTATCGTAATCATAGACGAGGGTATTATTGCCAAGCAAAAAATGCGTTTGGAATTAATTGAAAACCTCACAGTGCTTGATGATGTGATCGTCACACCTTATGATCTATCTGGAAATATTACCGTAGATATTGGAAAAGTCAAAACCACACGTATCAACCCATTTCCAGAGGTCTCACTCTACGAGATCGAAAATAAATATGAAATCGTAGCCGATGCCCAAACTGGAGTCGAAAACGAGGCTATGGAGGGATTCAATTTTCAAAATGGTATAAATTTCGTCAATATTTTTAAGGCGCTGTTCCAAAAAAGAGATCGATACGTCATTGACAAAAATGCCATAGCAGTTAATGTGGATAGCGAACTGCGCACGATGTATGACGACACTTTCTTTAAAAAGAACTTTAAACTCAAAATTGAAGAAATAGGTCCCTTTATCTTTTATGCCGAAGAACAAGGCTTAAATGCCGAACTCTTAAAACAAGGCAGAGAGCTTGACCTAATCGAGTTTTTACTAGTACAACGAAAATCTTTCAAAGCTTCCAAAGAGTAACTTTTGAAACACTTACTTTTTTACATATTGCTGGGACTTTTTTTAAGTGCCCAAGGGCAGGAATTGGCTATTTTAAAAGGTCAAATCCTCAATGATACCTTAGATAATAGCGGTATTACTATCGTTAATTTAAACAGTGAAATAGGAACAATTACCGATCAGGAAGGACGTTTTGAAATTGAAGTTAGCCTTGGTGATACCCTCCATTTGACTGCTGTGCAATATGCTCCAAGACGTATACTAATTAACAAGGCAATTCTGGCTAAAACACAGTTGCAACTGTACATGATTCCTAAAATTACCGCATTAGATGAGGTACAATTGTCTACTATCTCCCTCACGGGGAATTTAAAACAGGATGTAAAGCAGACGGTACTTAAAAAGCATTACCTCGCTAGTGATTTTGGTATTCCAGGTAAGACAGCCAAACCTAGATCTTCAGAAGAGCGTCGTTTTTATGCCGTTACTGGAGGTGCCGGTGCTTTAGGTACCTTAATCAGTCTTTTAAATGGTGATTACAAACGCTTTAAGAAACATCTGGAAGTAGCGCGATTTCAGGCTAAGGTAGATCGCAATCGGGTCAAATTTAATAACAGTCTCTATATAGAGACTTTGCACATACCCGAAGCGCTTATCGATGATTTTGTTTTCTATTGTTTTGAAGATAAGCAAGGGGCGGCTGCGGTAAATACCAATAATAAGATTGAGCTACTCCAATTTTTTAAAGAAAAAGCGCGGCCCTACCTAAAGTTAAAAGAAGCAGAACACAAACAAGAACCTTTTAAGAAATTCAGACAGTAATGTGATGCGGTATTTCTATGTAATTCTGATGATTATGGGGCTAGGAGCCCATGCTATTATAGCCCAAGAGAAGGAAGTGATAGTATTGCAAGGTCAAATTCTCAACGATTCACTAGATAGGGCTAATATTACGATAGTAAATCTTAATAGAGAAAAAGGCGTGATCACCACTAGTTCTGGTACATTTCAAATTGAAGTAAGTAAAGGAGATACCCTCTTTATTAGTGCCATACAGTTTGAATCCAAACAATTAGTGATAAGCGACACCATTTACGATCAGGCGCGGTTATCTCTATATCTAATTCCTAAAATAACTGCCTTAGAAGAGGTGGTTATACAGGATGTGCCGCTAAGTGGAAGCTTGCAGCAAGATGGTGCTGGATTTAATTCGAATAATATATATGATGCGGCGCGAGCCAATTTGCCTGCTAATACCGCGCCCAAAAGAACCGTAGAGGAGCGGAGACTGTATACAGCCACAACCAGAGGCCCAGATATGGTACGCAGATACAATATGCGACTGGACATCCCACTGCTTGCTGTGATCAATGGAATTACTGGCAAGACCAAACGCTTAAAAAAACATATTGCTGTTTCTAACTTTCAAGCAGAGGTAGATAGGGTCCGTTTGCTATTTTCAGATGCTGTCTATATCGAACAATGGGGGTTACAACCAGAATGGATTGATGATTTTGTTTTCTATGCATGGAGCAATCAAATCGCAATAGAAAAAGTTAAAAAAGGAACCTTGCTAGATTTGTTTATGTATTTTCAGCAACAATCAAAATCCTTTATAACTTTGAAGAAGAAAGAGTTCATTATACACCCACCCAAAAATTGATAGTATGAAGCTAAAATTAGTATGTGTATGTAGCCTGTTTCTCTTGACAACTACTATTGGTCTGGCTCAGGACACTGTCCTTTTAGAGGGTAAAGTACTTAATGATACTATTGATAAGTCCTCGCTCAATGTGGTTAATTTGAGTAAAAGAAAAGGGACCACCACCAGAACAGACGGTACTTTTGAGTTAGAGGTTAGTGTAAACGATACAGTGAATATAAGCGCTATTCAATATGAGTCTAGACAATTTATAGTCAATCAAACCATGTTTAATCGCAAGCGAATTTCACTCTATCTCATCCCTAAGATTAATCAGCTACAAGAGGTCGAAATAAGTAATATCGATCTATCTGGAGACTTGTCTAAAGATGCTTCGCTTACCAAAGGTCAGCCTCAATTATATCCCGAAGACTTAGGACTGCCTCGCAATACAGCTCCAAAACGTACAGTCGAAGAACGCCGTTATTACACCGCAGTCACTAGTGGGTCAGGAATACCTCTGGACGGTTTAATAAACGCTATTACAGGCAGACTAAAGATGCTCAAAAAACACATCGCTGTAAGTAGATTTGAACAAAAAGTCCAACGCACACGGTATCAATTTTCGGATACCTTGTATATGAAAGAGCTCAACATTGATAAAGAACGCATCGAAGATTTTGTTTACTACGTCTTTGAGGATGAAAATGCCAAAAATTATGTCGATAGAGGTGATGCTTTGGGATTACTTGATTTTATGATGCAAAAATCAAAACAATACAATAGCCTTCGAGAAGAAGATTAGCGGCACATTTTTTGAATTGAGAACGATGATGATTAAAATTATTATTTCGCCTTAAGCGAAAATCCATACCCTATGAAAAAATTATTCCTCCTGTGTCTGATAGCACCCCTTCTACTTGCTGCCACGGCACACAAGTATTACCTGAGTGTCACAGACTTGGCATATAATGAAAAGGCGGCTTCGCTTCAGATGATCACCCGATTGTTTTATGATGATTTAGAAGACGTACTTCAAGAGCGATATGATAGTGCAATTATTGTAGATGCCACCGCAGATCAGGCAATATTAGATCGTTAT
>CAZJWI010000086.1:0-3900 GCA_964549485.1 uncultured Flavobacteriaceae bacterium | reverse complement strand
AGTTTGAGAAACGACAGAACCGTTACCCGAACCAGTTTGTGTCACAGCGCTTGTATTCGACTGAGCGAACAAAGCTGTCCCACACATGAGTGCCGCAGCACATAACATGATTTTTTTCATAATAAAAAAGGTTTAGTTAATAAATATATAAATGGTTAATAAATACAATTCTATAAGTGCTGCCATAACGCATATCATCATCACTCTTCACGTGTAGCACTTCAACATTTTATAATGTGGGGGGAGGTTGTAATACTGAAGGGGGTAGGCGTATTACAATGCTAATTTACACGATTTTCGGCTCCATACTTAAACTCCTAGACGTTTTTCGATAAGATACCTTTTAAAATTTTCGGCAATCTCACCTTAGGCTAGTAATATCAAGGCTTAGAGACTAAAAGGGCATTTACCCCTATTTATAAGCGCAACAGATGATTTAAGAAAATTCCTACAAATTTATACGATAAACTATTGACGATCAAAGCGTTCTCTTATACAATTGAACTTTAGGCACTATATAAGACAGCGTTCTACAGCAACACTGACTACTCTAGAAAAGGTACTTCCTTTTGGCCTTGAGCCAAAATGAAAAGCCACTGCGATGAGGCAGCGGCTTTTCGGCATTAAGTAAAGGGGATAATCTTAATTGTTCTGCGATACAGATGAGACATTTAGATTCCCAACCTGAGTCATAGTACTTACATGAGTATCTCCTAATTGTAAGGTATTTGATAAGTTATCATTACCCATTTGAAGGTCTGTGGCCATATTACCTAAACCATCCTGAGCGATGTACCCATCATTTCCGTTCCCATCCTGAGTCTGAGTCAAGATATTGTCTGCACCAGCCTGCTGAGAATAAGCAAGGTTTCCATCTCCAGTCTGAGTTTGTGTAGAAGTGTTATCTTCAGAAAAACCACTTGTTGGAGGATGAGGCAAAGGTGTAGAAATTCCTGCACCTACCCAGTAAGTAACTCCATCTTGAATGATTCCAGTACCGTTGTTATTACCCGTCTGTGTTTGGGTAGATACGTTACCGCTACCTCCCCCGTCGTTATGGTTTTGGTATGCACCGGCAAAGTTACTGTCGCCAGTTTGCGTTTGTGTTGCTCTATTTAATTCTCCTACCTGGATAATACGTGAATTGTTTAAGTCACCACGTTGTAACACATTAGAACGATGTCTAAGACCAGTCTGATCAACATCAGACAAGTTATCATCTCCGCGCTGACGTTGTGTGTTTCGGTTCAAATCTCCAATCTGATCGTCAAAGGCGCTATTGCTATTCCCTCTTTGATTTTGATTAGAACGGTTGTCATTACCGTCTTGGTTAATTCTGGCAAGGTTTCCAGGAGAACCATCAGGACCACTAGATTGAAATTGAACAGCACGGTTACCGTCACCTACTTGATCAACCCCAGCATCATTATTATCAAAACGCTGATCTTGACGAGAATAGTTCCCATCTCCCGTTTGGTTTACATAAGACACATTGTCTTCGGCATAACCAACACCTTGTTGCACATAGACTTCATTATCATTACCAAGCTGAGTGTTAGTGGCTTCATTACGATCTCCATTTGTATCTACATCAGAAATATTATTATCTCCTGTTTGTGATACTGTGGCGATATTATCGCGTCCACCTGGCGCTACGCTTTGATCTGGATTATCACCATCCTGATCTACGGTAGAGTCATTGCCTACACCTACTTGATCTACTGTGGCCATGTTACGATCACCTCTTTGTCCTACTAGCGATTCGTTCACATTCCCTGTTTGGGTCACCACAGCATCATTGTCATTACCCGTTTGAGCAACGATACTGTTGTTAGATTGTCCCAGCGCATAGCCACATACGGCTAAGGCTGCTACAGTCATCATCATTTTTTTCATAATCGAAAAGATTTAATTAATAAATATATAAATGGTTAATAAATACAATACGATCGATCCTTCTGGCAAAAGCGCATAAAGTCACTCTGCTGCAAAAGAACTTCGGGAAAATGGGGGGAGTTAAAAAGGGATCACTGGGAATAGTGATACTGTAAAAATACTAGGAAATAAAGCAACATGATAGAAATATCCTATGTTTTCGATGAAATTACTCAAGAAGACTGGCCTTTTTAATTTAAAATTCTAAAAAACAACCACTTACAGAGACACCTCCTCTACCACGATATAGCGCTTTAAAATTAGTTTTAAGAAATTTCTTACAGTAATTAATTAACGAAGAGTAACTCTCGGTACTTGGGTAATGGCCACAACTCATCATCACAAAGCAATTCTAAGGCATCGCAATGCGATCTAATATCCACCAAAAACGGTAGGACGTTATGCGCATAGGAAGTGGCCTTTGGCACAGGAGCAAGTAAATTTGCTGCCTTACGCTCCTCTATCATAAGGGTGATCTTGTTGTCCAGTGCCGTGATATGATTAGATACGGCTTTGAGTATTTCTAATTGCGCTTTCGCGAAAGCGTGGAACTCCTCTTTATAAACAGCTTGAAGCCCTTGAACATTTTGAAGTAAGACATTTTGATATTTGACCGCAGTAGGAATAATGTGATTTCTGGCGATATCGCCCAACACCCTACTTTCTATCTGAACTTTTTTGGTATAGGCCTCCATTTCTATTTCGTATCGCGCTTGAATTTCTACAGCGTTCATAACTGCTATATCTTCAAAAAGCCGAATACTAGAAGGACTTATACGCGCCTTAAGTGCACTTACGGTATCTCTATTGATACTTAGTTTGCGTTTCTTTGCTTCTTTCTCCCAGGCCGCGCCGTAGCCATCGCCCTCAAACCGAATTTTTTTACTGTCCTTAATATACTCTCGCAATACATTAAAAATAGCATCGTCCTTTTTCATACTCTTTTTCTCAATCATGGCATCTACCTCCTTCTTAAAAATAGATAACTGCTCTGCCACGATGGCGTTGAGTACTGTCATAGGGTTGGCACAATTAGCCGTAGATCCCACTGCTCTAAATTCAAATTTATTACCCGTAAATGCAAAGGGAGAAGTCCTGTTGCGATCGGTATTATCGAGTAGAATCTCTGGGATTTTCCCTACTACATTTAACTTGAGTGCCGTTTTTTCTTGAGGCGATAATTTACCATCGGTTACTTTTTCAAGTTCGTCGAGCACCTCGGTTAATTGCTTTCCTATAAATACAGAAATGATTGGTGGCGGGGCTTCATTGGCTCCTAGACGGTAGTCATTGCCAGCACTTGCTACAGCGGCTCTTAGCAATGCTTCATGATTATATACCGCTTTGATGGTATTAATAAAAAAGGTGAGAAATTGTAAATTCTTGGTAGGTGTTTTGCCCGGGCTCAATAAATTTACCCCAGTGTTTGTGGCCAGTGACCAGTTGTTGTGCTTACCACTACCATTGATGCCTTTAAAGGGCTTTTCGTGAAACAATACTTTAAAATGATGCTTCTCGGCCACCTTTTGCATGATATCCATCAATAGTGAATTGTGGTCTACCGCTAGATTGGCTTCTTCAAAAATTGGAGCCATTTCAAACTGATTGGGCGCGACCTCGTTATGTCTGGTCTTTACAGGTATACCTAAGAGCAAACACTCCTGCTCTAACTGTTTGAGATAATTTAGTACACGGCTAGGTATACTCCCAAAATAGTGGTCATCCAGTTGTTGCCCTTTGGCAGAAGCATGTCCTAAAAGAGTACGACCCGAAAGAGAAATATCCGGACGTGCTGCTGCAAGCGCACTATCAATTAAAAAGAATTCTTGCTCCCAACCTAAAGTAGCCTGTACCTTAGCGACACTTTTATCAAAATACTTAGCCACCTCTGTAGCCGCGTGATCTATGGCACTTAATGCTTTTAATAGCGGCGTCTTATTATCTAGTGCTTCTCCTGTATAAGAG
>CAZJWI010000085.1:0-5133 GCA_964549485.1 uncultured Flavobacteriaceae bacterium | reverse complement strand
CAAAATTCATGCTTGAGCAACAGCCCCGCAAATATCATAAAAAATGAGGGTATAGGATAATTTTTTGACAAGTAACGTAACTTTTTTGGCTCTTAGAAGTCTTATGTATAAACCCATCAACTGCGATCTATGAAACCCGTAGCACAACTTCTTCTATTTCTATTGAGCGTTCCCATTTTTGGACAGCAAATAACAGGAGACTGGAACGGTCTTCTTAATATAGGACAAGAGCTTCCTATTGTCTTACACATTGAAAAAACCGATAGCGGCTACAGCGGCAGCTTGGACAGTCCTGCTCAAAAGGCTTATGGCATTGAAATGAGCACGATCTCCTTTGAGAAAGATTCTATTACTTTTTCAATTGCTCGTATTGGTATGAGTTATGCCGGGGTTTTGGCTAATGATGAGATAAGTGGCACCTTTCAACAAGGTGGCATGCAGCTGCCGTTGGCATTTAGTAGAGGCGTTGCCAAAGCCTCGGTTCACAATAGACCACAAGAGCCTAAAAAACCTTATCCTTACAGAGAAAAAGAGGTTGAATTTACTAATACAAAGCATGGGCATACCCTGGCTGGTACTTTAACACTTCCCAAATCGATCATGCCCGGCAAAAAACGATTTCCTGCGGTAATTCTTATCACAGGCTCTGGTCCGCAAGATCGAGATGAAGCGCTTTTAGGTCACAAACCTTTTTTAGTACTATCAGATTACCTCACCCGCCAAGGTATTGCTGTTTTGCGTTATGACGATAGAGGTACAGGCCAGAGTACAGGTGAGTTTGATGGGGCAACCAGTTATGATTTTTCATATGATGCCGAAGCTGCTTTTAACTATTTACGACAACATCCAGAAATCAATCCAGATCAAATTGGTTTTGCTGGTCATAGTGAGGGCGGATATATTGCTCCAATGGTTGCTGCTAGAAATAAAGATGTTGCTTTTATTGCCTTGTTAGCCGGGGTAGGACAACCCGGAGATGAATTATTAGTAAGTCAAGGGTATCTTATTGGCAAAGCCCAGGGCCTAGACCAAACTACGCTTGAAACTAATAAGCAAGCCCAACAAAACGTATTTAATATTATAAAAACATACTATGGAGACACTCCTCGTATCGAAAAAGAAGTTGAGATCTATCTAAGAAAAATGTTTGAGCAAAATCCAGACGTACTTCCTGAAGGGTCTACGGTAGAAGAGTTACTAGAACAACAATTGAGTTCTGTTAAAGGAGACTGGTTCCAGTATCTCGTAACTACTCCGGCGGCTCCTTTCTTAGAGAAAGTGACCTGCCCTGTACTTGCGATTAATGGATCTTTGGATCTACAAGTACCTGCAAAAGAGAACTTAGAAGCAATTTCGGCGGCGCTAAAGAAAGGGGGTAATACCGATGTGACAACAGTAGAACTGCCTAAACTCAATCATCTTTTTCAGACTGCAGAAACAGGTAATCCTTCAGAATATGTTATGATAGAAGAGACCTTTGCTCCTGTAGCTTTAAAGACCATAGGAGATTGGATAAAGAAAAAAACGACAAAATAACACGGACTCCTCTAGACTTCGCTTAGATTTGTAGTAAGGGTTAAACCAAGATAAGATGTTTGCACTTTTTAGAGAAAATTTTAGAATTGCCTGGGATAGTATTCGCAGCCAATTATTAAGAACACTCATTACTGTATTTATTATTGCCATTGGTATTACTGCCTTAGTTGGCATATTAAGCCTGATCAATGCATTAACGGTTAGCCTAACAGGCAATTTATCGGATATGGGAAGTAATACCTTTACGATACAGCGTTATGAGCGGCAATCTCAACGCAGTGACGAAAAACGCAAAGTAAATCCTGTCATTAGTTATCAGCAAGTCAAACAGTTTAGTGAAGAGTTTAATTATCCTACAGCCAATACTTCCATTTCCTTTACGGGAACCTCTGGAGCCGAAGTTAAGTTTGAAAATGAAAAGACAGATCCTGAAATAACCGTTATTGGCGCCAACGAGAACTTCCTGGACAACACAGGGCTCAAACTAGATGACGGTAGAAATTTTACCGTATTTGATGTTTCTAATAATAGTAATGTCTGTATTCTGGGAAGTGATTTTAGAAAAAACCTTTTTAAGAGTGAAAGTCCTATAGGCAAAAAAATAAGTATTCGAGGTACTAAGTTTAGAGTGATTGGTATTCTAGAAGAAAAGGGATCTACCTTTGGGAATCGTGTAGACTTGAGAGTGATCATACCCATTCAGGTAGCGCGATCGATGTTTACACAACCTAGAATTAATTATGATGTAAGTGTCAAGGTGGTAGATGCCGATTTGATGGATGATGCCCAGGAAGAAGCCATAGCCGTATTTAGAAATGTGAGATCACTTACACCTATAGAAACCAATGATTTTGGTATGCAACGCAGTGATGATCTCATTCAACGAATTAAGGAAGATACAGCAACTATCAATGTAGGCGCCTGGGTTATAAGCTTATTGACCATATTTGGTTCTTGTATCGCCCTACTTAATATTATGCTTGTTTCAGTTACAGAACGCACCAGAGAGATTGGAGTGCGCAAAGCCCTTGGAGCCAAAAAATCAACTATTGCATTTCAGTTTTTATACGAGGCCATCTTGGTAGGTCAAATGGGCGGAGCTTTGGGTATCTTATTGGGGTGTATCATAGGATACGTCATATCCGTATTTCTATTTAAAATAGATTTTACTATTCCTTGGGGCGCTATCATTGCCGCAACATCCATCACCTTTGTAGTGGCACTTATTTCTGGAATAGTACCCGCATTAAAGGCGGCAAGACTCGATCCTATTGAGTCATTGCGATACGAATAAGAGCTACATCAAATAGTTAAACATATAAAAGCCCGATCTTTGGATCGGGCTTTTAACAAAGTTTAGTTGAGAAGCGCTTCAAACTTCATCGATTTATATGGTATAACACTTAAAGCCTTAGAGTAACTAAGAAGAAACTGTACTGTTTCTAATTTTGGGTTCATATTGTTTGCCTTTTTGTCCGGCGTGGGCTGAGAGTAAATTTTTGCCATGTACGTTTTGATTTGATATTGGTTTCATATCCTAAACGTACATCTTTTACTCTTATTGTATGTCTAGCCAAAATTTTAGCGAACCCATTATTTTGACAGACTACTCACCTCTTAATTGGTGAGAACAATATTGTGTTTTTCAATGACCTTGCGCAAATTGATAAGTGCATAGCGCATACGACCTAAAGCCGTATTGATACTTACTCCAGTGCGTTCGGAGATTTCTTTAAAACTCATTTCTTGATACACTCGCATATGTAAGACTTCTTTCTGATCGGCAGGTAACTCTTCAATCAAACGTCGTACATCACTTTCTACCTGATCTTTACACATTTGCTTCTCGGCATTGAGACTTGAATCACTCAGAACCGAAAAAATACTAAACTCCCCATCGTTATCAAACTTGGGCATGCGGTTATTTCTTCTAAAATGGTCAATTACTAAATTATGAGCAATACGCATTACCCAAGGCAAAAATTTGCCTTCTTCGTTATAACGACCTCTTTTGAGTGTATTGATTACTTTGATAAAAGTGTCCTGAAAAACATCTTCTGCAACATCGCGATCGTAGACCTTAGAATAAATAAAGCTGTAGATGCGTTGTTTATGTCTAGCGATTAAAACAGCGAGTGAATTTTCGTCTCCTTGGATGTAGTTTCGTACGAGCGTAGCGTCGTCTGTTAACACTTTTTTCATAATATAACTTTTGTAGGTTTAAGAGTATGCTTAGGAATACTCCGATAAAATTTCTAAAAAGTAATATTATGCTATAGGCAGTTGTCTATTATTGTGTTACGATGTGGTAAATATAAACTAAATCATGTTAAAAATACAAAGACAATATAATATTTCTTTATAAATATTCGTTTAGCCCTTTATTTTCGGTATGCCGCAGAAGTGTTATCTTTACTACTTTTCTAAAAAAATGCAATGCAAAAAGACATTTCGGCGATAAATCCTAAAGAAAATATCATCATAAAGGGTGCCAAACTTCACAATTTAAAAAATATAAATGTCGTTATTCCTAGAAACCAATTGGTTGTTGTCACGGGGCTCTCTGGATCAGGAAAATCTAGTTTGGCCTTTGACACCTTATATGCCGAGGGGCAGCGCAGGTATGTAGAGAGTCTTTCCTCCTATGCCAGGCAGTTTTTGGGTCGTCTCAATAAACCCAAAGTTGATTATATCAAAGGCATTGCCCCTGCTATTGCGATTGAGCAAAAAGTGAACAGTACCAATCCGCGTTCTACCGTGGGTACAACCACAGAAATTTACGACTATCTTAAATTGCTATATGCACGTATCGGCAAAACCATCTCCCCTATTTCTGGTAATGAGGTCAAAAAAGATACCGTCACAGATGTCGTAGATTATGTAAACGCTTTCGCGAAAGCGCAAAAATTACTTTTACTGGCTCCCATACACTTAGAAGAAGGCCGAAAACTGGAAGATAAGTTAAAGGCCCTTTTACAACAAGGCTACGCTCGAATCAAGATTAAAAATACCGTCAAACGTTTGGACGCCTTGGATGATGAGATAAACCAGGTGGCGCTTAGTGATATTTTCTTGGTAGTAGATCGCATCGTGACCAACCCTGGTGACGAAGACTTTAGCAATAGACTCGCCGATGCCGTGCAAACTGCCTTTTTTGAAGGTAAAGGTACTTTGTACATTGAAGCACTGGCCTCTGAAGAGCAACGTCAATTCTCAAACAGCTTTGAACTGGATGGAATGGCTTTTTTAGAACCTAATGTACACTTATTCTCTTTTAATAATCCTTATGGCGCTTGTCCTACCTGCGAAGGTTACGGTGATGTCATTGGAATAGATGAAGATTTAGTGATTCCCAATACAGCACTTTCGGTATACGAAAATGCGATATTTCCTTGGCGCGGTGATAGTATGAGTGCCTATAGAGATGCCTTGGTGAATTCGGCTTATAAGTTTGACTTCCCAATCCACAAACCCTATTTTGAATTGACAGAAGCCCAAAAACAGTTGATCTGGGAGGGCAATTCTCATTTTAAAGGGCTGCATCAGTTTTTTGCCATGCTTGAAGCCAAAGCTTACAAGATTCAAAACAGAGTAATG
>CAZJWI010000084.1:0-7019 GCA_964549485.1 uncultured Flavobacteriaceae bacterium | reverse complement strand
ATTCAAAACAGAGTAATGCTCTCTCGCTATCGCGGCAAAACCAAATGTCATAACTGTAAAGGTAAGCGTCTGCGCCCCGATGCCAGCTATGTGCAGGTTGGAGGAAAAACCATACTCGATCTTGTGACCTTACCCCTAGATGAAGTAGCCGCCTTCTTTAAACAACTACGTCTAAGCGATCACGACGCGACTATTGCCAAGCGTTTGTTGCAGGAAATAAACAGCCGTTTGGACTTTCTTTCTAAGGTTGGGCTTACCTATCTCACCCTTAATCGCAAGTCCAATACGCTTTCTGGGGGAGAATCCCAACGCATCAATCTTGCCACCTCTTTGGGAAGTAGTTTGGTAGGTTCGATGTATATTCTAGACGAGCCAAGTATAGGGTTACATCCCAAAGACACCGAAAAATTGATCGAGGTCTTGGTTTCACTTCGTGATTTGGGCAATACCGTTATCGTGGTAGAACATGACGAAGATATTATGAAAGCCGCCGATACCATTATAGATATTGGTCCAGAAGCGGGGACCCTTGGAGGACATGTTGTAGCCTCAGGCAGCTATAAAGATCTTTTGCAAAGCCAATCGCTTACCGCCCAATACCTCAATGGTAATCTCGAAATTGCGGTTCCCAAAAAACGTAGAAGTACTGATTGGTATATCGATATTATAGGAGCCAGAGAAAACAATTTAAAAAATATTGATGTACGCTTTCCTTTGGGCGTATTCACAGCAGTTACAGGAGTCTCGGGAAGTGGCAAAAGTACCCTGGTAAAAAAATTATTATATCCAGCACTGTTAAAGGCTGTAGGTGGTTATGGTCAGAAAGCGGGTCAGTTTACAGAGATCAAAGGCAAATACGACCTGATCAAAACGGTAGAGTTTGTAGATCAAAATCCTATAGGACGATCGTCGCGTTCAAATCCTGTGACCTATATCAAGGCCTATGATGATATACGTAAACTCTATGAAAACCAGAAGCTGAGTAAAATTAGAAATTACAAAACCAAGCACTTCTCGTTTAATGTAGACGGGGGCCGTTGTGAGACCTGTAAAGGAGAAGGTGAAGTAACCATAGAAATGCAGTTTATGGCAGACGTCCACCTGGAGTGTGAAACGTGTAAAGGCAAACGTTTTAAAAAGGAAATCCTCGAAGTTACCTTTGAAGATAAAAACATAGACGATATTCTCAATATGACTATTGATGACGCGGTTGCTTTTTTTGAAGACCACAAAGAAGCTAAAATAACACGCAAACTCAAGCCATTACAAGATGTAGGTCTGGGCTATGTAACCTTGGGTCAAAGCTCTTCTACCCTATCTGGTGGTGAGGCTCAGCGTATTAAACTCGCCTCGTTTTTGGTAAAGGGAAACACAAAAGAAAAAGCGCTATTTATCTTTGATGAGCCTACTACTGGTTTGCACTTTCACGATATTAAAAAGCTATTGGCTTCTTTTGAGGAACTTATCAATAAAGGCCACAGCATCGTGGTTGTTGAACACAATATGGACCTAGTCAAATGCGCCGATCACATTATCGATATGGGACCCGAGGGAGGTAAAAACGGAGGTACTGTAGTTGCTGCAGGCACACCAGAAGAAGTTGTTAAACAAAAGTCATCCATTACGGGCCGCTATCTTAGCCAAAAGTTAGCAGTGTAGCTAATAGTAGTTTTCTTGAATCATTGGCTCGAAATACAGCCCTAACAGCATTCTGGATTTATTGTAAAAAAGTAGGGTATCTGTCACTTTTTGCTTTCGCGAAAGCGGTCATATGCCTATCTTTAGTCAAAACAATCAAGATGCGTTTTACAATCGGCTTATTATTATTGGCCTGTCTTCACAGTTATGGTCAGAGTGACACTGAAGTATATCTTTTTGACCTTGAAGTGAATCAGGGTACGTTCCAATTGACAAATCAGAGAAATGTGTCTGATAATCCGGGGTACGACAATCAACCTTCGTTTTATAACGATAATCAATTAGTATTTGCAAGCAGTCGAGAAGGCCAAACCGACATTGCTGCCTATAACCTAAGAGATCGCACAAAACAATGGATAAGTGACACTCCTACAGGCAGTGAATACTCACCCACCAAAATTCCTGGTGCCAATGCGGTTTCGGCCATACGTTTGGATAAAGACGGACTGCAACGGCTGTATCGTTACGATTTTAATACGGGTAGGTCTACCCTATTGCTCAAAGATCTGGTGGTGGGCTACCACCTTTGGTTTAATGACCATATCATATTAAGTGCTGTTCTTGCCGATGGCGGTCTGGATTTAGTTCGTTCAGACCTTAGCGATGGTAGTCATGTAACGCTTCAAAAGAAAATTGGCCGTTCTTTACACAACATCCCCAATACAAATAGAATCAGTTATGTAAGTAAAGAAGCGGACACCTGGCAGATCAAATCCTTAGATCCAATCTCGGGCGCTACCGATGTCATTACCACAATATCTAAAGATAGTGAAGATTACTGCTGGCTTTTAAATGGCACGATTGTATTGGGATATCGAAATTATTTGCTAGCATTTAATCCAGAAACAGTGAATAATTGGACTGCGTTAAAAACCTTTGATGATGGTGTTATATGGAATATATCAAGAGTAGCCACCAATAGTTTAAATACGCAATTTGCCCTTGTTTCAGAGATAGCCCCCGATGCCATCGTACAAAAACACATTGAAGCTTTTAATAAAAAAGATAGGGCTGCCTATTTTGAGTGTTTTTCGGATGATGTCAAGGTGATGGAGTTTCCCAATACCTTACGCTATCAAGGAATAGAAGCGCTCAAGAAGGACTATAATCAATATTTTGACACCTATGATGAGATGAAGGTTGATGTACTTTCTAAAATGACCTCAGGTAACAAAGTCGTTTATGAAGAAGTAACAACTGTTGATGGGAAACAAAGTAGACAAGCAACCATTTTTGAGGTGGCCAATGGGAAAATTACATCGATGACATTCATATTTAGATAGACCATGAAAAAAATATATGCCCTCTTATCGCTACTCCTTTGTTGTTATGCAGCAACAGCGCAAACCGTACTCATTCAAAATGTTACTACTATAGACGTAGAAAATGCAACCACAAAATCTGGGCAATACATATTGATACGCGATGGATTGATTCAAAAAATTTCTGATCGCCCCATATCGGCAACAGCGGCGACCCTTGTCGAGGGTAGTGACAAATATTTGCTTCCTGGTTTTATTGATACGCATGTACACTTTTTTCAGACTGGCAGTTTGTACACCCGCCCAGACGCCCTAGATATGACTGCTCATCACCCTTATCAAGATGAAATAGATTTTGCTCAAAAACTAGCCTTTGATAGTTTTAAGCGGTATTTACGCTTAGGAATCACAACAGTAATGGACCTGGGTGGTCCTTTTCAAAATTTTGAAGTAAGAGACCAGATGGCGACGTCCACTATAGCTCCTAATGTATTGGTCACAGGGCCCTTATTTTCTCCTTATCAGCCCAAGGCCTTTGCAACTTTAGACGATCAACCCATAGCCAAGATCACGACTATTGCCGATGCAGATGCACTTTTTGATCAAATGCTACCTAAAAAGCCCGATTTTATAAAAATTTGGTATATCGACAGTCCTGAGACTCCAGCCGCTCAATTTTTTCCTATCGCTCAACATATTGCTCAACGCGCTCATCAAAACAATCTTAAACTGGCAGTACACGCTACCCAGCTCAAGACGGCTCGTCTCGCCATAGATGCAGGCGCAGATATATTGGTACACAGTGTAGACGATCAAAAGGTTGATCTTGCTTTCGCGAAAGCATTAAAAGATAATAATGTGTTATACATCCCTACCTTATTGGTCTCTAATAATTATATAAAGGCCTTTGCTGCACAGCCTGCTCATCATTCACAAGATTTGGCGTTTGCCAACCCAAGGGCCTACGGCAGTCTACAAGATGTCCTTCATTATACAGATCAGGAATTACCCGCGGTCATACCTATGGTAGGGGACAATTTAGAGCTGCTGCAACAGCGCAATGCCAAGAAAGACAGTATTATGTATAACAACCTTAAATTTCTTGCAGATCAAGGCGTGCGTATAGGCAGCGGTACAGATGCTGGAAATATTGGCACTATGCACGCTGCTTCCTACATACAAGAATTAGAATTGATGCAGCAAAGTGGCTTAACACTAGCTCAAATTATAAAGGCATCTACTATTGACGCTGCTCATGGCTTTGGTTTATCCCAAAAATTAGGAAGTATTGAGGAAGGGAATCAAGCAGACCTTGTTCTATATCAAGACAATCCTTTAGAGGCATTATCCCATCTCAACAGCATGACTCACATTATTATGGCGGGTGAGGTTCTTGAGGCAAATACCCTGATACAGGAAACCCCAGAACAGATTGTACAACGCCAACTCAACGCCTATAACGCCCGAAATATTGATGCCTTTATGGACACTTATGCCGATGATATTGAGCTGTATAATTTCCCAGATGAGTTGCGTACCAAAGGGAAACAGGCGATGAGAGAAGGTTATGCTGGATATTTTGAGAATACCAAAGACCTACATTGCGAAATTAAAAATAGAATTGTCATAGGCAACAAAGTGATTGATCAGGAATACATTACTGCCAATGGCAACAATTTTGGTGCTATTGCCGTCTATGAAGTCAATCAAGGAAAAATAGTAAAAGTCACTTTCTTGTAATATCTTACCACCACCTAAGGTGTTACCAGCAAACGCATTAAAAAATTAAACCATCATGAAGAAGATACTCACGCTTTGTATTTGTTTTATAGGACTGCAACTATTAGGGCAAACCACTTCTCCAAAAGAGCTCATTGGTACCTGGAAAGTAAAATCTGCCACGGTTACAGTGGGCGAAGACTCTCCTGCTCAACAAAAAATTAGAGATGAAATCAAAAAAGGTCTCACCAATGCCGAATTTGAATTTGGACCAGAACAAGACTTTCTCTTTAGAATGCCTGCCTCCAGACCAGCTTCACTTGCTGAGATGGAAAGTATTTCTGGAAGTTCATGGAAATGGGATGATGCCTTAGAGATGATTATGATTGGTAGTGCCCTAGATGGATATAATTTGCTTCATCTCAAAGTAGTACGCGATAATAAGGCGGTAACTTTTAATTTACCTGGTATTTCCCTTAAAATGAAAAAAATTTAAGGCGCCTATGAAGTGTGTTTACCTCGGCTTACTCACCCTTCTGCTATTTGGGTGTGGCTCTAAAGATAAGCAAGCCGCTCCAACTGTTACAGAAACCAGCAATAGTACTGCTGTTGCATTTGCACCCAAAAACGACCAGCAATTACGAAGCATATCAAAAGCGGTCATTGCACCTCAATTAGATGGGCTGGCCAATGATCCTGCCTGGAAAAATGCAGCCTGGTATCCTTTAGATCAAAATTGGTTGGGCGAGCCCTATGAAATGGACGATTTTCAAGGTCGGTACAAATTGGCCTGGACTCCTGAGGCATTATATATACTGGCCGAAATTACAGATGATGTTTTATACGATCAATACGAAGATCCGCTGACGCTATGGTGGGATGATGATTGTCTTGAAATATTTGTAGATGCCGATAATTCTGGTGGGCCACATCAATTTACTCACAATGCCTTTGCCTATCACGTTGCTCTTGACGGTAATGTGGTTGATATCGCTCCAGGCGAAGTGCCCACACTCTATAACAGTCATGTACGTTCAAAAAGACAAACAACAGGAAATACGATGATATGGGAGTGTGCTGTGACTTTGTATGACGACAACTACACCGACGGCGGGGTCAATGACCAAATGATTTTAACTGCAGGTCAAAAAGTGGGTTTTGCCTTGGCCTATTGTGACAACGATGACAGTGTAGAGCGCGAAAACTTTATTGGATCTATTGCTGTGGCTGGAGAAGATAAGAACCGAGGTTGGATTGATGCCTCCATTTTTGGCACCCTCCTGTTGGAAGAATAAAGACAGTATACAACAGCCATTTTTAAATCACGCTTTTAAAAGAGACCTAAGTACTTTAAAAATCTGCTTTAGTATTAGTATTTTTAAGCAATCGCCAAAGCGTATACCGCCAGATGCTAATTTTATAATCCATACCGAAACCTCGATATTTATGAATTTCTCATTATTTAATCTGCCTAGCTTACAGAGAAGCTTAGTAGTTGTATTACTCTCGACATCACTCACCACCACAGCTCAAATGGACCAAAGAATGTATGACATTATTGATGCCGTCTCTGCTGAGCGTATCAAAGAAGATGTTAAGACCTTAGCCAATTTTGGTACACGCCACACCTTGAGCGATACGGTTTCTGACACCCGTGGTATTGGTGCAGCAAGGCGATGGATTAAAAAATCATTTGAACAAACCGCAGCGGCATGCAATGGTTGTCTAGAGGTGTTCTACCAGAAGGATTTGGTCACTAAAGGGACCAATGGCCGTATTTTTAAAGATGTGGAAGTCGTTAATGTGGTAGCTATTCAAAAAGGGAGTAAATACCCAAATAGATTTATTATCATGAGTGGTGATATCGATAGCCGTATTTCTGACCCAACCAACGCCATAGACGACGCCCCCGGTGCCAACGACAATGCCAGCGGTATGGCTGGCACCTTAGAAGCAGCACGCGTGCTATCCCAATACAGCTTTGAAAATAGTATTATTTACGTAGGACTCTCTGGAGAAGAACAAGGGCTTTTTGGCGGGAAGGGATTGGCCGCTTACGCGAAAGCTAAAGGTTGGGAAATCATCGGTATTTTGAATAATGACATGATTGGAAATATTAAAGGAGTTGATGGAGTAATTGACAATAGGAGCTTTCGAATCTTTTCTGAACCTGTCCCTCCTACCGAAACAGAACGTCAGCGCAGAACCAGACGATTTTATGGAGGTGAAGTTGATGGTATTTCAAGACAGCTAGCCAGACATGTACATAAAACCGTAAAACAGTATATGCCAGAGATGAATCCGATGATGATCTATCGCTTGGATCGGTTTGGTCGTGGT
>CAZJWI010000083.1:0-3856 GCA_964549485.1 uncultured Flavobacteriaceae bacterium | reverse complement strand
AAAGTTATTAGCTTCTGGCCATTATTTATTATCACTCTGGGGACGGCCTATGGCATTGCCTATTACAAAAACTTGCGCAAGGTACCCATCTATAGGAACACCACCCTTATTTCTATCAAGGATGACCAAAACCCCCTTTTTACGGGGAATACAAGTTTGATCTTTAATTGGGGAGGTACCACCGATAAGGTACAGACCAATATCGTTTTGTTCAAATCGAGAACCCACACCGAAAAGGTCATCAAACGACTGCAATTTTACACCTCTTATCGCAAACAGGGTAAATATCAGCTCGAAGATGTTTATGGGAAAATTCCATTTAAATTAAAATGGACTGATGGTTATCCTCAATTGTATAACACCCAAATAACGGTGACCAATCTGGGTGATGATACCTTTGAGTTTAGCGTTCCCTTTGCTGGAGGCAACATGCAACTTTTTGACTATGACAGCTTACAACGCAGTGTGGTGCCAGCGCCCAAACAAGCCTTTAAAAAGGTATATGCTCTAGGAGATACGATTAATGAGCCTTTTATGAGAGGGGTATTACAACCTACTGGTATTGTTGACGCAAAAGGAGCAGTATATTTTATTTCCAACGGAAATTTTAACAGTGTAGTGCGCTCGTATAGAAGAGTCAATGTACGTCAAGAGCCACAGGGATCGTCTATACTCGAATTGAGCATACAAGGGAGTAACAAATATCGATTGATTGACTATCTCAATGCCTCGGTTTATGTAAGAGAGAAGGATCAGCTGGAGCGAAAAAATCTCTTTGCCACCAATACCATCAAATTTATTGACAGCAGTCTGGTAGCTCGAGGGGTTGATCTTGAAGATGCGTTACAAGAACTCAACAATTTTAAAAACAACAACCTTGATGTATCTCTTAAAGGAGGTGCCGAATTGTTATCGGCACGTTTACAAGGTTATGACTCACAAAAAGATGCTGCCCGCAGAAAACTCGACTATTACGAGGTTTTAGAAGGTTATCTCACTACGCGAAAAGATTATAGCAATGTTCCAGCCCCATCAGTGGCAGGTATTGATGAGTCAAGTATCGCAGCTGGCGTTGCTCGTATTGTTGATTTGTCGGTTCAGCGTAGCACCTATGCTTTTTCGGCCAAGGAAAACAATCCCATTTTTGAAGAATTGGATCGCAATATAAATGCAGAGAAGACCGTCTTATTAGAAAACATACGTTCTTCCAAAAGTTTGATAGATCGGGAGATGCAGCAGATAAATGCCGATATTAGAGAAGCCGAGCGTGAGCTTAAAAAATACCCAGCCGAAGAACAAGAACTCTCAGAAATTGAACGCAAGTTTAGATTGAGTCAGGCTGCCTTTAACTTATATGAGGCCAAACGCAGCGAAGCCGAAATCATCAAAGCCTCCAATGTATCTGACCTGTTGTATATAGATCCAGCCAAAGATGTAGGCTCTGGCCCGGTAGGACCTAACTTGCGACTCAATTATATGATCGCTGGTTTGGTAGGTGGTGTTATCCCTGTGGTACTGGCCTTTATTATTGTCTTTTTTGATACCAAGATTGGCAATCCAGAAGAAATCAAAAAACTATCTCAAATTCCAGTATTGGGAGTTATAGGTAAAAGTAAACACAGCAACAATCTCATTGTAAGAGATCAGCCCAAGTCTGCGATATCTGAAGCCTTTAGGGGCATACGATCAGGATTACAGTTCTTGTATAAGAGTAAAAAATTAGAAGGGGCTAAGACCGTTCTAATCACTTCATCGGTAAGTGGAGAAGGTAAGACGTTTACATCGATCAACATTGCTTCTGTTTTCGCTTTAAGCGGAAAAAAAACAGTACTGGTAGGACTTGACTTGCGTAAACCAAAAATCTATGACGATTTTGAATTGACTAATGACGCAGGGGTGGTCAATTATCTCATTGGGCAATCTAGTCTGGAAGATATACGACAAGATAGTGGCATATCTCATATGGATATTATTTTGGCAGGACCTATACCACCTAATCCTTCAGAGTTATTGATAAGCGATCGTATGCAAGTCTTTATGCAGGAGCTCAAAGCACATTACGATTACATCATACTAGATACACCTCCTGTAGGTTTGGTGGCCGATGCCTTGGAGGTGATGCCTTATGCCGATGCCTCTATCTATATGATACGTCAGGGCTATACTAAAAAGAATATGTTGGGACTGATCAACGAAAAATATAAAAACGGGGAGGTCAAGAATGTCAGTTTTGTCTTGAACTACTTTAGAACCAAAGGCCGTTACGGCTATGGATATGGTTATGGTTACGGCTATGGCTACGGTTATGGTAATTACACTAATGGCTATCACGAAGAACAGCGTCGTGGCGGATTGTTAAGACGTATAAAGCGCAGTCTAACTAGATTGTTTCGTATAAGAAAATAAGGAGCCTTTAAGGCGGATATAGTATGTCAAAGCAAGCAGACTGGTTGTACGAAATTAAACCCAAGGGAAAGTTTATCGATCTCAATTTTAAAGAGATTTGGCGATATAGAGACTTGTTGATGCTCTTTGTAAAACGCGACATAGTAACCGTGTACAAGCAAACCATACTGGGACCTTTTTGGTATGTTATTCAGCCCTTGTTTACCTCGATTATTTTTACGCTTATTTTTAATACCGTGGCAGGTATAGATACAGGTGAGGGTATACCTCCGTTTCTGTTCAACCTAGCTGGGATTACCATCTGGACTTATTTTAAAGAGTGTTTGTCTGGTACCTCGAGTACTTTTAGAGGAAACGCAGGTTTGTTTAGTAAAGTGTATTTTCCGCGAGTTATTATGCCGCTTGCCTCGGTGATTTCCAAGCTATTAAAATTTGGAATTCAAATGGCAATATTTTTATTTTTCTATGGCTACTATCGTTATAACGGCTGGGATTTTGGACCAGAGCCCGAGTTGTATCTATTTCCTGTATTGGTCATTACCGTGGCCTTATTTGGGATAGGAGCGGGGATGATTTTGTCTTCTATGACAACCAAGTATAGAGATATGACGGTGCTTATTGGTTTTGGCCTGCAATTGCTCATGTATATATCGGCAGTGATGTATCCTGTCAAAATTGTGCAGCAGCGCATGCCAGAATACGACTGGATCGTACTTTACAATCCTTTGTCTCACGTGATTGAGGCCTTTAGATATATTACCCTTGGAGCTGGCATGTTTTCCTATCAGGGAGTGTTTACAGCTCTGGGATTATCTATCCTTATTGCCCTGGTGGGTCTGGTGATCTTTAACCGAACCGAGCGTTCCTTTATAGATACGATCTAATGGCTGATACAGCACCCATACGATTGTTTTTTTGGTCTAGTGTTACCTATGAACACAAAGCGGCCGAAAACTATGGCGATTTATTATCACCTTATATCGTCGCTCAATTATCGGGTCGCGAGGTGCGTTTTTACGACGCTCCCAATAAGAAGAAGTTTTGGCAGCGCAAGCCCTACCTCATGGCTATAGGCAGTATTATGAGTCATACCCAACCCAAAGCGATGGTATGGGGCAGCGGGATAATCTCTAGAGACGATCGTTTTAGTGATGCTCAGTTTCTGGCGGTGCGTGGTCCGCTTTCGCGAAAGCGTATACATTCCCTTGGTTATAACTGTCCAGAAAAATATGGTGATCCAGCACTTTTGCTACCACAACTATACGCTCCTGCCGTTACCAAAAAATACCGTATCGGTTTTATACCCCATTATGTAGATTACCCTGTCGTAAGCCAGCAATATCAAGATCAATCTGATAAGGTGGTGATTGATTTGATCACTAACGATCATCAGGCCACCACCAGAGAAATCTTGGCGTGTGAGCGCATTATTAGTTCCTCATTGCACGGG
>CAZJWI010000082.1:0-4105 GCA_964549485.1 uncultured Flavobacteriaceae bacterium | reverse complement strand
AACCAGAGCTCTATCAACTGCACGGGTTACCGATTGAGTATGATAAATCATATGTTCTAAAGTCATCGGAACAGTTGTTTCGTAACCTGCCATAACATTTGATGCGGAGTCACCAACCAAAATGACATCAATATTAGCCGCATCGACAATCTTTGCCATCGAATAATCATAGGCAGTAAGCATAGATATTTTCTCTCCTCGAGCTTTCATCTCGGTGAGCGATTTTACAGTAATGCGTTTGTATTCTTTTTTGGCTGTTGACATATGGGCTTATATTTCTGTTACAAAAGTAGTAAATTAGAGTCCTATATTGTAAAGCAACTCTTATGAAGCTCAAATATCTTTTTATTCCGATGATTCTCGTGTTCTTGCTTGTTGCTTTTGCCAAGGCGCCATTGGCAGGACAGCAGGCTGTGAGCTCGCCCGAAGAGGAAAAGGTGCAAGCGCTGGTAGAGACATTTTTTGAAGGCTTTCACAAACAGGATTCTATGCTTATCAAAAGAGTGGTACACGAAAACGTCCTTATGCAATCTATAGGTAAGAATCAAATAGGTGAGATTGTTTTGAGCAAAGAGGATTTTAGTGGTTTTCTAAGTTCGATTTGCAGTATTCCAGAAACTACCACCTTTGAAGAGCGCATTCACGATTATAAAATTCAGATGGACGGAAAGATGGCCAATGTATGGACGCCTTATTCCTTCTACATCAATGGCAGTTTGAGTCATTGCGGCACCAATAGTTTTCAATTGTTTAAACGCAATGGAGTATGGAAAATATTCTATATCGTCGATACACGTGATCGTTCCGGTTGCGATCGCAAACGCGGTTAACAATCTGACAAACCTACATTAACAGCCAGACCACCTTCACTGGTTTCTTTGTATTTCGTATTCATATCCTGAGCAGTTTGCCACATGGTTTCGATCACTTTATCGAGCGGAACTTTAACATTGACAGGGTCTGAGTCTAGCGCCATTTCACAGGCATTGATAGCCTTGATTGCTCCCATGGCATTGCGTTCGATACAAGGAATTTGAACCAAACCACCTATAGGATCACAGGTGAGACCCAAATGATGTTCCATAGCAATTTCAGAGGCAATAAGGACCTGCGCAGGTGTGCCACCCATCAGTTCGGTAAGGGCACCCGCAGCCATAGCCGAAGACACGCCAATCTCTGCCTGACAGCCACCCATGGCCGCCGAGATAGTTGCTCCTTTTTTAAAGAGACTCCCAATTTGTCCGGCCACTAGTAAAAATCGTTTGATATCTTCAAAATTGGCATCGTGGTTCTCGATAACCATATAATACATCATCACTGCAGGAATCACGCCGGCACTACCATTTGTAGGCGCGGTTACCACTCTCCCCAAAGAGGCGTTTACTTCATTAACGGCCAAGGCAAAACAGCTTACCCATTTTAAGATTTCGCGAAAGCGGACTTCCGTACCTCGAATAGCTTTTATCCACTCGTATTTGTCTGCATAGGGGGTACCTTTTTGAAGTTTAAGATGATTATCAAAAGCTCTACGACGCACATTGAGCCCACCGGGTAATGTACCTTCTGTATGACACCCTATATACATAGAGTCTAGCATGACATCCCAAATTTGACTAAAACGCTCATCTATATCTGCGTCAGTGTTGAGATAGCGTTCATTTTCTAGTACGATGTCAGAGATAGATTTGTTTTCTTGAACGCAATACTTGAGTAGATCACTTGCCTTTTCTATAGGTCTAGGAAAGCATTCAAATTCGTGCATCTTGCGTTCTGCTCGCTCTCGCTCTTCTTGAACGACAAAACCACCTCCTATCGAGTAAAAGGTCTCTTCGATACTGTTGCCGTCTATAAGCAGCGCATTAAATATGATGCCATTAGGGTGAAATGGCAAGAAATCCCTATTGAATATAATTTGCAATTTAGGGTCAAAGGCGATAAATCGCTCGCTGTCCAAATGCAATTGATGTTGGGTCTTTATTTTCGCAACCTCCAAGGGTATCTGAGCTATGTCACAGCTTTGAGGATCGGCACCTGTTAGTCCCATAATAACCGCAACATCGGTGGCATGGCCTTTACCTGTAAGTGATAAAGAACCGTAAAGATTAACGGTAATACTTGATATCTGATCAAAGGCATTATCGTCTTTTAGTTTTTTAATAAACCTCCTGGCGGCCCGCCAGGGGCCTAGTGTATGCGAACTGGAAGGGCCCACTCCAATTTTGAGCATATCAAAGACACTTATAGATTCAATTTTTTTAGTACCTAAATTCATCATACATATTTTCGCATCAGATAATCTGTTTGAGCATCATTGCCAATGTAATATATATGAGTGTCAAATTTGGATAAACCAAACCGCTCATACAGTGCAATGGCTTTAGGGTTAAACTCCCAAACGCCTAGCCAAATATAGGTTTTATCTAACTTGTGCGCATAATTTTCGGCAAATTCTAATAGTTGATGACCATAGCCTTTGCCTTGCTGCCCGCTAATGATATATATACGTTCAATTTCTAGCCCCTCTTTATCTTGAAATTCGGTTTGGGCAGTATCGGTATTGAGTTTGAGATAGCCTACCGTTTGTCCTTTGATAGTGGCAAAGAAAAAATGACAGTTGGGGTTATTGTACTGCGCGGCGATCTGCGCTTTCGCGAAAGCGTGGTCTAAATAATGCTCGATATCGGCAGGGGTGTTGAGGTGGTAAAAGGCCTCAGAAAAGGTGCGTCGCCCTAGTGTGGCAAGCGCTGTAATTTGATGAGGTTGAACAGCCTGAATAGATAACATATTAATTAATTTGGAACTAATAAAGGTAGGTTAGTTTGCCCAAATTAAAATACCTACGGCTACACCGTTGTTTAGTGCGTGAAGCAACATAGACCAGAGTAAACCCTTATTTTTTATTTTGATTAATCCCATCATGAGTCCAGATAAAACTCTGGGGATAATTAAGAGTATCAACGCTATGTTGATGACAAATTCTTCTACATAATTATTTATGTGTACAAGGCCAAAGATCAAAGAGCTTAGCAGAAGTACTAGAATATAGTGTTTTGAAAGCCAATCGCGCCACCGTAAAGTATGTTCTTCCCGAATAAATTGACTTAAAATATAGTATAAGACTACAAGGCAAACCGCTGTAAAACCCAATTTAATAGCCCAATGCGCATCTACGGGTAAAAACCGATTCACATAAAATAGAGGCCATGAACTTAAAAATAAAATCAAATCACTGTGTTTGGGCAGGATCAGGGTTCGAAACATCATCTCTTCGACTACTGGTGCAAAGACGGTAGCCATGACAAAGAGCTGTAAAGGATTTTCTTTTAAAAGCGTTTGTAAGAAATCTTGCTGGTATTTTTCAGAGAGTACTTCTGGATAAAAAGCCGAAAGAAGACCCAGCACCAATCCAAAAAGCAAATATAACCCCCAAAGCTTAGTGTAATAGAGAAAGAGCGTTCTAGTTTTATCTGAGGATGTCATACTTTGGGTCTATCATAAAATTAATATGGAGCATAAGTAGTCTTATGAAGTGCAATGTTACGTTTTATCACCCAATTAATATTAAGTGATTGATAAAAGGCTTTCGTGGCAGTGTCTTCTAAGCCCTTGTAAAAAGTAACTGATTGAGACTAACCTATATTAAAAAATGACAGCTTGTCATATTCTTGGCAGTGGCATAATGATTGACTATTGTGAAGTGTTGAAAATTTAAATAACACTTAAACACACATATAATGAGTAAGATAATAGGAATTGACTTAGGGACTACCAACTCATGCGTTGCCGTAATGGAAGGTAATGAGCCTACGGTAATACCTAATGCCGAAGGAAAGCGAACCACACCTTCGGTTATCGCTTTTGTTGAAGGAGGCGAGATTAAAGTGGGAGACCCTGCAAAGCGTCAGGCAGTGACCAACCCTACAAAAACGATTGCATCGATCAAGCGTTTTATGGGGAACAAATATTCTGAAAGCCAAAAAGAGGCTGAACGTTCTGCCTATAAAGTAGTAAAGGGCGACAACGATACCCCACGTGTTGATATTGACGGTCGTTTGTATACACCTCAAGAACTGTCGGCCATGACGCTTCAAAAAATGAAGAAAAC
>CAZJWI010000081.1:0-20573 GCA_964549485.1 uncultured Flavobacteriaceae bacterium | reverse complement strand
AACCCTTGTTAGGCGGTGTATTAGGTGCTTTAATCGTTTTGGGAATACGGAGAGGAGCCGTTGCTAAGGAGGCTGGGATTGGTACAGCACCAATGGCTCATGGGGCCGCAAAAACTGCTCAGCCTATACGTGAGGGCTTGGTAGCAATGTTAGGGCCTGCTATAGATACGCTTATCGTTTGCACCTTAACTGCACTTGCTATTTTAGTGACCGATGTCTGGCAAACGGTTGATGCCAATGGAGTGAGTTTGACAGCTTCCGCTTTCGCGAAAGCTTTGCCAGATACGGGCAAGTATATTTTATTGGCCTGTATCGCTGTCTTTAGTATCTCCTCATTGTTTTCTTATTCGTATTATGGTACCAAATGTCTGAGTTTTCTGGCTGGTGCCCACAGAAAGAAGTATTACAGCTATTTCTATATTGCTAGTATCCTACTAGGGGCAACGACTTCTCTGGATATGATGATCAATTTGATAGATGGATTTTTTGCGCTTATGGCCATTCCTACCATGTTTGCCACCTTATATATGGCGCCACGGGTGATGCGGGAAGCTAGGTTGTACTTTAAGCAGATGCGTTAATCTAAACCATGAATTGTCTTATTGATTTGCAGACCTATTCCAATAAACAGATATTTGCAGCAAATTAAAATTGCCTATGGCTAAAGTTGTTTTTATTACGGGTGCCTCTTCTGGGATAGGTGCCACTGTTGCACAATATCTGGTAGGCTGCTCCTACAAAGTCTATGGGACGAGTAGATCGCCCAAAGCCGAAATGATAAACGGGGTACATATGCTGGCGCTAGACGTCACTAAGCGAGAGACAATTACAGCTGCGGTGGCCCAAATCCTGCAACGTGAGTCACGTATAGATGTATTAATAAATAATGCTGGTATGGGTATTACTGGCCCTATAGAAGAGACGCCAGATAGCGCTATACAACACGTTTTTGACACAAATTATTTTGGACCTTTAGAGGTGATAAAGGCGGTTTTGCCTCAGATGCGTCAACAACAATCCGGACTTATCATTAATATTACCTCAATTGCAGGTTATATGGGCTTGCCCTATCGCGGTATTTATAGCGCCACCAAAGGAGCCTTAGGGATCACCACCGAAGCCTATCGCATGGAGCTTAAAGAATTCAATATAAAAATGACCACTGTAGCTCCGGGCGACTTTGCCACCAATATTGCTGCAGGACGTTTTCACGCTCCCTTGTTAGACCATTCACCTTACAAAGAGAATTATGGCAATACACTGGCTTTGATGGATGAGCATGTAGACCAAGGTATGGACACTAAGGTCATGGCCAAGGTTATTCATAAGATTATTATGACCAAGAATCCTAAGGTGCATTATCGCGTAGGTTTTTTTATGCAAAAATTTAGTATTGTACTCAAGCGTATTTTGCCGGATACTTGGTATGAAAAACTCTTGCTCAATCACTATAATTTGTGATAGAGGAGTGTAAGTAGGTCTGGACTATCAACAGTATGTGTATAACTGCTAACGCTTTTTTAAGTCCCAGTATCATTTTAAGGCATTTTCTTTACTTATTTTTGCAGATGCAAACCAAAAACTAAGCGCGAATTATGAAATTTTTTATCGATACAGCAAATCTTGAACAAATCAAAGAAGCTCAAGACCTTGGCGTTCTTGATGGAGTGACTACCAATCCTTCTCTTATGGCCAAAGAAGGCATTACAGGAAGCGATAACATCTTAAAACACTATGTCGATATCTGTAATATCGTTGATGGTGATGTAAGCGCAGAGGTCATTAGCACTGATTTTGACGAGATGGTCAAAGAAGGAGAGCAGCTGGCCCAATTGCACGAGCAAATTGTGGTTAAAGTTCCAATGATAAAAGATGGTATTAAAGCGATCAAATACTTTTCTGATAAAGGGATTCGCACCAATTGTACCTTGGTATTCTCTGCAGGTCAGGCTTTATTGGCTGCCAAGGCTGGAGCCACTTATGTCTCACCATTTATTGGAAGATTGGACGATATCTCAACAGACGGATTAAATCTGATTGCTGAAATACGTCACATATATGACAATTACGCTTTTGAAACCGAAATATTAGCTGCCTCAGTAAGACACACTATGCACGTTATAGATTGTGCAAAGATAGGTGCCGATGTCATGACTGGTCCTTTATCTTCAATTGAAGGCTTAATGCGTCATCCACTTACCGATAGCGGATTGGCCAAATTCTTGGCAGATTACAAAAAAGGAAACTAAATAAATAGACTAGAAGATTATTACAAAAAACCCGGCCATTGGCCGGGTTTTTTGTTTTACATATTGAGGTAGGCCAAAAGTTCAGACTCAAAATGTACATTGTAGAGATTGGCGTGGCTATTTAAAATATGAGCGTTTTCATCTAAGATGATAATCTTGTGAGGTACATAGACGCTAAGTGCTCTCAAAGCTTTACGTGTTTCTTTAAACTGGAATTCTTTAGACTGAGGAAAGTGATGCTGATCCACTACTTTTTTCCAACGGTCAAAATCATCGTCGGTATTGATACCGATAAAGTCTATTTCTGGATATTTACTTCGCAATTCGGCAATCTTCCGATGGCTATCATCCATGTGTTGTTGATTGTCATAAGACCAAAAATAGAGTACTGTAGTGGCATTTATATTAGAGGTCAGGGTATTAATTCTTCCCGTTGTATCAATCAATAGTTGGTCTGGAATAGGTTGACCAGCGGCGGTGACATTGTAATTGTCATAGCGCCTTTTCATATCGGCTCTCAATTTATCATTGACGGCATATTGGGTAAAAAGCGCATAAATTTGATCGACTTCCTCACTGTTGTTATTATTGGCCATTACAATTCTAGTGGCTCTACTTAGCAGTCTGTCTTTGATAAGTGGCGCAGTCACTAGACTATCTATAATTTCCATCTCATGGGCATTATGGATATAGGAGTTTGAGTTGTAGGGGGCTGTGTCGCCGTATCTTAAAAAGGCCAAATGATCAAAGTATCGATTCAAAAAGCGCTGGGTAGAGTAGGAGGTATATAAGTCCTGATCATTAATATCAACCTTTGATCTATAATTGTAAAAATCATCTGGAAGACTTCGTATAAATCCAATTTTATCTTTTCCATAGTGGGAGAAAGGATAACTCTCTTTGCGCTCATAATTGTCGTATAAGATAGCGGCTTTAGCAACTTTCGCGAAAGCGGGAGACGGATCGTTTCTTTCGGTAAATCGATCCCATTTTGCCATCCTTACACGGTTTAAAGAATCGAGGGTTTGTTGAAATTCTAGAGGGTCTTGTTGATAGTAATCTCTGAGGTTTTCATTTTCTGATTCGTACATCAAAAAGAGATCGATCATCAAATTATTTTTTGCAGCGCCATAGCCAGAGTAGCTAATCGATTCGTCAAACTGCATAGTATTGACCCTAAATAATAGGCTGTCACCCTTTTCTAGAAAAGCAATTTGATTTTCTCCATGAGAAAAGCGATACAGGCCTGGTTCAAAATCTTCTCCAAATTGATAGAGAAATCTATTATTGGCGTCAAGTGCCACAGAGTCAATGAGCACATTATCCTTAAAGATGGTGACCTTGTGCGTTTTAGGGTTGACAATTTCACCTCCAAAATAGGTGCTTGCTGCAGTAGCTTTTTTATCTTCTTCACAACTTGAAAAAAGCAACAGAGAAGATAAGCTTAAAAGGAGAGCCCCAAAGGGTAAATGAATGTTGTTTCGCTGCATGCGTTTCGCTCTATATGAAATCAATCAAAAATAAGTTTTACTCCACCTACAAATTGTTAATTAGTAGTTAAAACAATCATAGACACAAATGCGCTTGAGAAAGTCGAAGAATATAGGTATTTTTGCACGCTCAAATTAAACCTGTTTTACGTATGCTTTCAGTTTCTAATCTTTCGGTCCAATTTGGTAAACGCGTCTTGTTTGATGAGGTGAACACTTCATTCACCACAGGCAATTGCTACGGTATTATCGGGGCCAATGGTGCGGGTAAATCAACGTTCTTAAAAATACTTTCTGGAAAACAGGAACCCACCTCTGGTCATGTGCATTTGGAACCTTCAAGACGTATGTCTGTCTTGGAACAAGATCATTATGCTTATGATCAATACACTGTTCTCGAAACCGTGATCATGGGTAATAAACCCTTATATGAAGTTAAATCTGAGATTGATGCTTTATACGCAGATTATTCTGACGAAAATGCAGATCGCATAGGTGAATTACAGACGCAATTTGAAGAAATGAATGGTTGGAACGCAGACGCCGAGGCCGCCACTATGCTTTCTAATTTGGGAATTAAAGAAGATCTGCATTACACCTCTATGGCCGATTTGGACGGAAAACAACGTGTACGCGTCTTGATTGCTCAGGCCCTTTTTGGTAATCCAGATGTTTTGATTATGGATGAGCCTACCAATGATCTTGACTACGAAACAATACATTGGTTAGAAAATTTTTTGGCAAACTATGACAATTGTGTAATTGTAGTGTCTCACGACCGTCACTTTTTGGATTCGGTTTGTACGCATATTTCTGATATTGACCACGGAAAAATTACGCATTACAGTGGTAACTATACGTTTTGGTATGAATCTTCACAACTAGCAGCTCGCCAGCGTGCACAGCAAAACAAAAAGGCAGAAGAGAAGAAAAAAGAGTTACAGGAGTTTATCGCTAGATTTAGTGCAAACGTGGCCAAATCCAAGCAGGCTACTTCGCGAAAAAAGATGATTGAGAAACTCAATATTGAAGAAATTCAACCCTCTAGTCGTCGTTATCCAGGAATTATCTTTGAACGCGACCGCGAAGCTGGAGATCAAATTCTAAACATCAATGGGCTCTCAGCTTCATTAGATGGAGAGGTGTTATTTGACAAGGTCAACATCAATCTCAACAAGGGTGATAAAGTGGTGCTATTTTCTAAAGATAGCCGTGCTACTCAGGCTTTTTATGAGATCATTAATGGGAAGCAAGAAGCCGATAGTGGTACTTATGAATGGGGAGTTACCACGACTCAGTCTTATTTACCATTAGATAATTCTGAGTACTTTCAAGACGCCTCTTTAAATCTGGTAGATTGGTTACGCCAATACGCCCAGACCGAAGAAGAACGTGAAGAAGTATTCTTAAGAGGTTTTCTTGGTAAAATGATATTTAGCGGAGAAGAAGCGCTAAAACAGTCTAATGTACTCTCTGGAGGGGAGAAGGTACGTTGTATGATTAGTAAGATGATGATGAAACGCGCTAACATACTCATGGTAGACGAGCCTACCAATCACTTAGACCTAGAATCTATTACGGCCTTTAATAACGCACTCAAGAATTTTAAAGGCACTGTACTTTTGACCACGCATGATCATGAGTTTGCACAAACTGTAGGTAACCGTGTGATCGAATTAACGCCAAAAGGTGTTATTGATCGCTATATGACTTTTGATGAGTATATGAGTGATAAAAAGCTGAAAGAGCAACGTCAGCAAATGTATGCTTAAGACTTGGGTATACTCCTAAAATGAGCAATTACCGTCCAACCACAAAAAAGTAATAAACCACTGCTAAGTAGGATGCGCCATGTTGGTAAGGATTCACCTACTAAGAGTGGAGATAAGCGCCATCCTGAATACAGTATGATAACGATATTGAGCAAAAGATTAAAGGTAGAGCGTCGATAGGGCAACTGCAATTTGGGCTCCTGCGGCTGTGATATGTTTTTGGTGCTCATGGCATGCTGGGCCAAGTCCTCTTCGTCAATAGCCGTCAAATTGCCATTGTCATCGGTGGCAGAATCGATAATGTGTTTGCCTTTGAGATAATCTTCTGTAGCTACTAATAGCTTGGCTTCGCTAGTATAATCCAAAGCAAAGCCAGCTCTACGTGCACTCTCACCATCATCTATGATGACGCTCTTAATATCAGCGTCCAGTAATAAAGACTGCAAAAATTGGGCATTAATTTTCGAACCTACAAAGACTTTACGGTGATTAGGTTTGGCCAGTATACTCATTAACTTTTATCATATTTTCTATCCCAAATCGCGGTATTAAAGTTTTTACCTAAGGCAAAACCATAAAAAATTACCACCGCTGCAATAGATTTAAACATGAAGAAAAATACCATTATATCTTGAGAAAATGTCTGTTCTTTAGAAAAAAGGCCGTCAGGCACTAACAAGGTTGCCAATATACTGGCTAGAAAGACGGTAAATGCGGTCGTTTCAAAAGTTTTAAAAGGCCACATGAGCCATTTTCTCAACGGATGCAAATCATTACCCCATCTGTCTATCAAATAGAAGTACCCATTTCCAATAGGAGCAAACAATAATGGATCGTCAGTTTTTTCTAATACGAACATCTTTGAAGGAGCAATAATTTTAAACCCTTCAAGAGTGGTTTGATGTTTGTTTTCAAGATATTTTATCTCAGAAATTGCGCTCTGAGGATATTTCCCTTTAAAGTATTTGGTATCCAGAAAACGTAATCTATAGGTAATACAAATCTTTTTTATTTGACTGATGTGATAGATACGGTCGGCGTGAAGTTGATCAAAATCAAACTGATTTACCGGGGTTGGAGTGACACCTTTTAGGGTGTTTAGAATTTTGCTTTCGCGAAAGCGGTCATCTTCCAACACCTTAAACACCTGATTCATAAGGTCTTGCTCGCTCACATCTTTGTTGCGGACGCGACGCAACTTGTCCTCAATATTTGTTCTTTGTCCTAGCATTTCTTTTTGCCTAAAGATAAGGACATTAGCCTAAAAAAACAATGTTTGTACCTGAGCTTTTCTTTCTAAAGAATAGGCTCTTGGTATGGTATTTGATTTCTGCTGTGCCGAATACCATTTTTCCTATACGAACGTTAAACTTAATAGAAATCAAAGACTAAAAAGTGCGAAGAATATCGTTAATTTGCAGTCAATAAATTAAAGAGAATTATGATTAAAATAGAAAGACCTTTTTTTGCTAGCTTGCTTTTTGTGTTGTTGTGTACGACCTCTGCCATGGCGCAGACTGCAGATCAATATGAACGCGATATGAAAAAACGCGTTGCTGCGGGTTTAATATCTCCAGCAGAGATTGAAGCAAAAATCGAGTCGGGAGAGATCAAGCGTTTTGGACAAGTATATGTAAATCCAAGAGCGACGGTTTTAAGTAATTTGACACGTTCTAAATTGCATGTTACTTTATCTGAGGCAATTGTTGCTAACGAGGAGTACAAAGAGAAATTAGATGGAGTCGATACGGGTGCTTATACCATATTTGCGCCACGTGATGAAGCTTTTGCTGCTTTGCCAGAAGGAGCTTTGGCCGAAATGATGGAAGAAGGTAATGAGGATAAGCTCAAAGCATTTGCAGGCAACCATATTGTAAAAGGAAACTATACCCTTGATAAGATGATCGAAATGATTCAAGAAGGCAAGGGTAGAGCAGAAGTAAAAACACTTAGTGGTCTACGTCTGTATTTCTTTAAACGCGGTGCCAAGTATGTGGTAGTAGATGAAATAGGTACGAAGAGTTACATTACTGTATCTGATGCAATTTCTGCCAATGGAGTGATCCATGACGTTGATAAAGTGCTACAGGCCAAGTAATCAATTGTAAGAGTATTATAAGAAAAACCCGCTTTCATAAAGCGGGTTTTTTTATAGCATAAAGTAATTTATTTTTCAAAGGAGATGCTATAGGAATCTCCATCACCATAGCTCTCTGAAATGGTAAAGCTGTTGGAAATTATTACTATAGGTGCGTCTAGGAGTACTTCGCCTTGTCCCAATGGAAAGGTTTCAGTATAGATCTCGCCATTGTCATCTTCTGTAAAACTGTATTCGATAAAAATCACGCGCTCTTGAGTCTGATTATAGGCCCATTTGCCAGATGAAACATAACCGTAGGTGGTGTCTGGTCTTTCTATTACGGTACAACTGCTTACGGTCTGATCATAGTCATAATCACTATCAATAACCTCTTCTTCCAAGGTATAACTGCCGTCTGCATTAATTGTAAAGCGCAAGAGTTCAAAAGAGCTACATTCTGTAATGTCTACAAAATCACCATTATTACACAACAGTTGATCTTCAAAACAAAATATTTCGCCTAGTCCTGCCGAGATCGTCATCCCGTTATAGGATTCTTGATAATTTGTCATGTTCCATACGCCTACCAGATCTGCATTCCCACCAAAATTTTCGACTGTGAGGCAGACCTCTTCGGGTAAGCTAATATTGCCCAGGTCATCATAGACACAAAGGGTATAACAAAACTGACCCGCAGGTATTGTTGTATCAAAGCCAATGTCTATGGTTTGATAAATATCCATCATACGCCGATGCCCTATTTTGTTTGGGTGCATCGCAATATCATTAAATCGATTAAAACTACCACTTGGAATATCGTAATAAGCAGCAGCAGCGGTCCCGTCTGTAGCTTTAATTTGGAGATAAGCACCTGCAATGGTCACATCGGGTGCAGTGGTAAAATTAATGTCAAAACCCTCATTAATTATAGCACTTCCATCGCTGGCCACTGTGAAGGAGATAGCACCATTGGGCTGAGGAAGTTCACTTTCAATTTTGGTGGCTCCTTCCAAGACCAGTCCATTCGAGACCAAATCGGCATTGAGCAGTGTGCTTTCCTGATTGGCACTGTCGGTATCCTCTGTGGTGTCTCCATCGGTCATTTCTTCTTCAATTTCAGCAATATCATCAGAGGTAGGCGGATCATCACTACAATTGATTAGGGTTGTGGCAAACAGAAATAGTAAGCCTAATTTTGAGAATTTCATAAGTATTAGTATTTAGATTAAAGCGAGCAAAGTAGGGTAGGTTTAGACACAAAAAAATACCCTCAAAGGGGTATTTAATTGGTACTTAAAACGATATTGAGTTGCTCACTTAATCCATATCTGGAAAGGGACTACTTTCGTATGCGCCAAGATCGGGAGCCGTTGTTCGGTCTACACCTCTTATATCCAGTGGGTACTCTAATGCTGTATTAAGGTCGGCTTGCCCGTTGACTGGTGATGTATCATCTATAAACAATTTACTGTTACGCGGGTCAAAGAAATTGGGATCCTGACTTATTAAAACGTTTTCATAATTAGACGTATCCGAAAAGTCATGAAAAGGGCTATCGTCAAAAGTTCCATTGGTGTTGTCAAAACGTATGAGACTATTGGTAAAAGTGTATTCAAATGGGGCGTCTTCATCCCGATTAAAAAACAATTCTTCCCGGTTTCTTCCGTAGATGATGCTATTGGTGAAATTGGCATCAAGAGGGGCCACAAATAAGGTGTCACCACTTAAAATAGTATTGTCAATAAATACCGCTGGAGTGGTACGCGCACCTTGTGCCCAATAATTGGTTATGGTACAATGATTAAAATTGTATACCCCGCCAAACTGTATAAGCAAGCTAAATTGTCCAGCATTATTGATTACAGTGTTAAAGGCATCTACCTTAGAAAATCGATTGATAAGCCCCACGGCACTGCTGTTGTATATCTGTACATTAGCCAGGCTCAGATTGGGATTTCCTGTGTCTGCATTAGACTCGTTGAGAATACCTACCGTCGCATTTCTGATTGTGGTATAGCTCAAGCTATTATCAACACTACCCTCGGTAAGTAAAATAGTACCCCATTGTCCTGGCACATCAGTAAAAATGGGTTCTAAGCGGTCTCCTTCAAAAATGATTTCGTTTTCGAGCAGCTCCGGATCTGCGCTAAGACTTCCGTTGGCTTGTATAGAAGCGTTGTTGGTCACGATAATACCGCTATCGGCATGAAGGTGAATACGGGCACCAGGATCTATGATTAAGGTCTTGGCACTCCCATTTACAGGGTCGCCTATGGCCATATAGCCATAGATAACATAAGGTTTGTCTGCGGTAAAACGCAATTCGTCATCTAGTAAATACCTACCTTGAATATTGGTTTGGGTATCATTGACATTTAATGTCTCTATAATACCTGTCGCGCCATCCCTGTCGGGAAATAGAAAGATGGCATCTTTGACCAGCGTTACTAACTCTACACGCTGTGCATTGGCACCAGTATCAAATTCTATGGCATCGGTGTAGAGAAATTCATCAGCATCACTAGTTTGCTCTGCGATGTCTACGGTAGTTTCAACAAAAATAAAGATGCTATCATTGGCCAAAATCTCAACCTCTTCAAATACGCGTCCCGCCACCCCATCAACATTTAGTCTATAGTTAGAGTTTTGGCCTCGAGCCAACTTTACGCTCGGAATGCTAATGGCATTATCGCTTCGATTATACACTTTTAAGTTATAAGTGCTCGAACCTATATTGGTAAATATAGTATCTAGATAGACGGTATCTTTTGAAAAGCGCAGATCACCACTAGATGGTGTTGTTTCAAAATCATTACGACAGGAGCTTACCAGAAGAATAAGCAGTAATGAAAGTATGGAGTAGTAATAGCGCATAGTGTTCTTTTTGTAAAAATATAACTTTTAAAAGGCTTTTATATTGTGGTGATCTTAGCTCGCCACGGATGTTGGGTACAGACTTTCATCCGTTTTTAAACAAGCGTTACGCAAGACTATTAAATGCTATTTTTCGACCACTTCAATTTCAAATAGTGTATTCCAGTGTTTGCCTGTAACAAACAACCGATTTTCATTGGTCTTAAAGGCAATTCCATTGAGTACTTCATTTTGTTTATCCAAGCCAGATTGTACTTGGGCTGGAAGACTTTTAAGATCAATTATGCCTTCGAGGGCTCCAGTTTTAGGATCGATAATCGCAATACTAGGTAACTGATAGGTATTGGCGTAGATCTTTCCTTTAACGTATTCCAATTCATTAAACTTCTTATAGACGCGCTTATTATCGGTGGGTTCAATATAAGATTGCTCAGTCAGATTATCTGGATCCAGTAACCAAATCTTACTCGTTCCATCAGACTTGTAAATGGTAGTGCCATCATTGCATAAACCCCAACCTTGTTGGCTTTTACCATAGGCAAAACTTCCTGTTTTTTCAAAGCTGTTGAGATCATAGATAAATCCAGTATTCTCCTTCCAAGTGAGTTGATAGATCTTATTGTTTAAGACAGTAAGGCCTTCGGCAAAATATTGACTTCCCAAGGCAATTTCTTCCAAAACTTCACCAGTTTGATAGTCTAACTTTCTAAGGGTTGATTTGTTGTATTCACCATTACTTTCATAAAGAGTGTCTCCTACAAATTCTAAGCCTTGAGTATAGGCGTCGGTTTGATGCGGAAATTTATTGACAATGCGATAGCCGTACACCTTAGGAGCCTTATTGTGTAATAAGGTGATTTGTTGTTTGGCAGTGGTAGAACCTTCTTCTGTGTAGATGGTAGCTTGCAATTGTTTATGACCCAAGGTGGGGCTTTTAAGATTGGTTTTAAAATTAGAAGCTTGATCTGTACTGGCCACTTTTTGGCCATCAAGGCTATAAACGATAGAGTCTATGGCAAAATTCTGTTTCGCTTTTAGGCTAATGGCAATAGCACCGCCGTTTACCAGGCTGTTATTATTGGCCGTGGTGGTGATGGTGTAATTTGAATCAAGATTTTTTTCACCGCCACAAGAGGCCATCAAAAGCGTTATAGTGAATAAAATCAGACTTTTATGTAGTGTCATTCTTAGAGTAGTTTTAGACTAGCAATTTATAAAAAAAATCGCTCTAAAAAGACTTGTCTGATCACTGAAATCCTGTATCTTTGCAGCGGCAAGTCCTACACAACTAGCTCCTGTTGAATCCCCCAGGGTGGGAACACAGCAAGGGTAGACGGTCGTAGCAGTGTGATGTAGGTAGCTTGCCTTTTTTTGTGCCCAAAAACCAAGGTTTATAACTACAAAACCCGACAATTATAAAAAAAGGCACGTTTGTAAAAACGTGCCTTATCTTTTAAGTATTTTTAGTTAGGGTAAAAAGTTGCTAAGCGCTTATTAATAATTCACCCTTTCTACGATTTCTAAACCGTATCCAATAATTCCTACTCGTTTGGCTCCTTCGCTATTGGAGAGTAATCTAATCTTAGAAATTTTAAGATCATGTAATATTTGCGCTCCTATTCCAAAATCACGATTGTCCATAGTGATGTGAGGAGCTTTCATAATACCATCTTTTTGACGGCTTTGAAGTTCTTTTAATCGGCCCAATAAATTAAGGGAGGCATTGTCCTGATTGATAAAGACAATAGCGCCTTTACCCTCGTCGTTGACCGCCTTAAACATATCGTCTAATTTTTTGTCGGCATTGTTTGTAAGAGTGCCCAAAATATCATTATTAATTTGGGTAGAGTTGACTCTTACTAAGACTTGCTCATTCTCATCCCAGGTACCTTTGGTAAGCGCCAAATGGACTTGCTCATTAGTTGTTTGCTGATAAGCTCGTAATCTAAATTGTCCAAATCGAGTTTGTACCTCAAAGTCTTCTTTTTTGACAATAAGACTATCGTGGTTCATTCGATAGGCCACTAGATCTTCGATTGATACTATCTTTAAGTCAAATTGCTTTGCTTTTTCTAAGAGTTGAGGCAAACGCGCCATAGTACCGTCCTCATTCATTATCTCGACTATAAAGCCAGCAGGTTTAAATCCAGCCAAGCGTGCAAAGTCAATGGCAGCCTCTGTATGGCCCACTCTGCGCAATACACCTCCTTCTTTCGCTTTAAGCGGAAAAATATGGCCTGGTCTACTCAAATCATGTGGTTTGGTATTGGGATCGATCAACGAACGTATGGTCTTTGCCCTATCTGAGGCCGAAATACCTGTAGTGACACCATGACCTTTTAAATCTACCGAAATGGTAAACGCAGTCTCCATAGGGTCTGTATTGCTTGATACCATCATATTGAGTTGGAGTTCTTCACAACGTTCCTCGGTGATGGGCGCACAAATAAGCCCACGACCATGAGTGGCCATAAAGTTGATGATCTCAGGTGTGGCTGTTTCGGCAGCAGCCAGAAAATCGCCTTCATTCTCGCGATCTTCGTCATCTACCACAATGATGACCTTTCCTTGACGGATGTCTTCAATTGCTTCTTCAATGGTATTGAGTTGTGTTTTACGATCTGTAATCATTTCCATAGCCAAGGGTTAATGGTGCAAAGATACACAGGATTCGATTAATGCCTCTATAATTAGATTAGCAATTTAGAGGAGTGGGGGTCGGATAGGACGTTGACACGATACTTACCTTAGTGTCTTTATTCTCATT
This sequence comes from uncultured Flavobacteriaceae bacterium, assembly GCA_964549485.1. Classification (GTDB taxonomy): domain Bacteria; phylum Bacteroidota; class Bacteroidia; order Flavobacteriales; family Flavobacteriaceae; genus Dokdonia. Next base: position 7,341 of record CAZJWI010000081.1, on the reverse strand, counting down.
AGCTTCATTTTATTAAAATAGGTATTAAATAAAAAGTGAGCAGCAAGCATAGTAACTTTGGCCAACCTCCTAGATACAGCTGGCATAGGGCAAAGCGTTTTGAGGATATCAACTATTTATAAAACCCCTGAGATTTAAGGTTTTCGATAGTGATACCCAATTTAGAGAGCTTGACTATGGCACCCCATTTCATATCTTCATCATAGCCTTTTTCGTGATAGTTTTTTACGATATCCTTTAATTGATTGGCCGAGCGGGTTTCTAAGAAGCCGTCTTGTTCTTTGGTAAGCGAATAAGCGGGTATTTCATCTTTTTTATCAATTACCCTGGATTTTTGTTTTTTGGTGAATAGTTTTTTGATAGGTGCCAGAAAGGCATCGCTGTCAAATAGGCCTTGATCTGTAGTAGCTCTATAGGTGAAGTAAATTCCAAGAGGTAACATGATCATCGAACTCAACCATGCTGCAAGAGCTGGATGTACTGTATTGTCTTCGGCCCCGTTTTTAGCAAAAATGCCGATAAAATGAAACGTCAAAAAAACGAGCATACCTACTACAATAGGTAATCCGAGCCCTCCTTTTCGAATAATTGCTCCCAAGGGCGCGCCCACAAAAAACAGAATAATACAACTAACGGCAAGCACGTATTTTTCATGTATGGCAATTTCGTATTTATTAATCGTCTTTATTTTTCGCGCAAGCGAGATTTTGCGATTATCAAGGGTCGTAATAGTACCTTTTACTCCAGATTTTGCAATTTCAAGAATCTGAATAATTTCCTTACGCTCATAATTATCTAACAGGTTGGGCTGTATCGAATCTTTTTCTTTAACCGCACTAATGGCATCAAGTGGAGTAAAGCCCGCTTTTTTGACAAATTGATCCCCAAACTTTTTCAAATTTTCAGAAATATCTTCTGATTGTTTGGCAATATTTTCCTGAAGTTCTACCACGTTGAGCATGGTGTAAGCATTGTCTATAGACTTATCTTCAAAATCAACATCATCCAAAGCGCTCAAATCAATGTTAAGGGTATAGGTTTCAAAATAACTACGCGCAAAGGGTTCTCGTTTTTTCTTTTTGATATCTTGCTGATACACCTCGTTGTAATAATTGCCATCTTTAAGCTTGAGCGAAAGCATGGGCTGGTCATCACTACTTGTAAGCTCTCCCTCATTGGCCAAAATAACGGTATAATTCCCGATGCGATTTTTGTCTTTCATATGGATGACTACATCGGTCAGAAATTCGTCATTCTCTCCATATTTGTCGCCCACTTTGATATTGATATCTTCTCCAATAAAATTGAATTGACCTTTACCAATAGCCATTGCCGGTTTGACCTTGGCAATATTACGTCTGAGATTTAAAAATTCAAATTCGGCCCTTGGGATCGCATAATTGGCAAATAAAAAGGAGATGCCAGCCAGACAAACAATAAATACGGTAAGCGATCGCATAGCGCGCTGTAGCGAAATCCCGGTAGACTTCATAGCCGCAAACTCATATTTTTCGGCAAAATTGCCAAATACCATAATACTGGCAAGCAAAATCGAAAGCGGCAATACAATAACTACTAGCCGAGGCATGACAAAGGTGAGCAATTTGGCAATGATGCTGGTATCGAGATCCTTGCCTGCAAATTCCTGTATATACAACCATATAGACTGCAATAGCATGATAAACATCAAAAGCGTAAAAATGCTTACAAATGTTTTGATGTAGGTAAAGAGAATATAGCGGTCAAGTATTTTCATTTGGCCTATGGGGTCTTGAAACCTTTGCGCACAAAACTAACAAAAGGGAAGTAACAACAAGGCGTTGCTTCCCAATTCTTGCTCATAAAATGCTGTTAAAGCCTGTTGATGTAATAATCTGAATACTTGCTTGGGTCAAAAACAAACATATTCTTAGCCAAGGGTTGATTGGTCTTAAAAGAGTTTACAGTAATCGTAATTTTAGTGCCATTCTTTTGGGTAATAATCAATTTATAGATGTGTTTGGTCTGTTTGTCTATACCTAATAAGGTACTCTGCACTTCACTATTGCTATCCATAGGTGTTAATTTGACGTATTGGATAGGGCGTCCTTGAACATTTTGAGTGATATCCATTTTCTTGGTGTAGCCTTCATTAAAAAAGCTCAACATCTTTGATGGGGTAATCGCATTGGGGTCTTGATCACTCATGGGGCTAATGGTCACTTCTTCATCTTCTGGAGAAATATTATAAATATTAGTGCCATCATACAGTTGTGTAGTACCTATAAGATTGAGTTTATAGAGATCTCCAGCCAAAATGACATCACCACGAGTTTCTTGATTGACCCCTTCGGCATCATTGCTCAAGCCGTATCTAAAATTGATGGTAATATTATCATAACTCTTTACCTTCTGATCGACCTCTTTTAATAAAGCCTCAGCCTCCTGGGCTACAACAGTTGTAGTACTAAGAGTTAATAGTGAGAAGCTCATAAGTAGCGTAACCACCGAAAAAAAGGAACGCTTACTACGCGCTTTAATTCCTAAAGGAATAAGTTGTAGCGCCTTTTTTCTAAATAAAGCGCTCATTGTTTTAAAAATGAATGCCTTAATCATTTTGAGAATTACAAATTTAAATATCATCCGTACCATAATCTTATTCATTTGCTAATAGTTCATCAAGCGCAGCCAGATCGGCAACGAGAACTTGTCGTGCCTTACTACCTTCAAATTGACCCACTATACCAGCTGCTTCCAGCTGATCGATCAATCTTCCCGCTCTGTTATAACCTAGTTTGAGTTTTCGTTGTAATAAAGAAGCACTTCCTTGTTGGGCCACTACCAGTACTTCGGCAGCTTGTCTAAAAAGCGCATCTCTATCGCTTGCATCTATATCAAGACTTGTGCCACTTTCTTCACCTACGTATTCGGGAAGCATATGAGCATCTGGGTAAGCTTTTTGCCCTCCTATATAATCTACGACACGCTCTACTTCTGGAGTGTCTATAAAAGCACATTGGATACGCACTAGATCGTTGCCCTGAGTGTATAACATATCACCGCGTCCTATGAGTTGATCGGCACCAGAACTGTCAAGAATTGTCCTAGAGTCAATTTTTGAAGTCACTCTAAAGGCTATGCGCGCTGGGAAATTGGCTTTAATAATCCCCGTTATTACATTTACCGATGGCCTTTGGGTGGCAATGATCAAGTGAATTCCAATAGCTCGAGCAAGCTGTGCCAATCGTGCAATAGGGGTTTCTACTTCCTTGCCAGAGGTCATGATCAAATCTGCAAATTCGTCTACTACCAGTACGATATAAGGCAGAAATTTATGCCCGTTATTTGGGTTGAGTTTTCGCGCCTTAAATTTGGCGTTATACTCCTTAATATTGCGCACCATGGCGTCTTTGAGCAAGTCATAACGCGCATCCATCTCGATACAAAGCGAATTCAATGTATTGATTACCTTAGAATTATCGGTAATGATGGCCTCGTCTGTGTCTGGAAGTTTGGCCAGATAGTGTCGTTCTATTTTATTAAATAAGGTCAGTTCGACCTTTTTGGGATCGACCAGGACAAATTTGACTTCGGCAGGGTGTTTTTTAAACAGTAATGAGGCCAAAATGGCATTGAGACCCACCGATTTTCCTTGTCCCGTCGCACCAGCCATCAACAAGTGAGGCATCTTGGCCAAATCTACCACAAAGGTTTCATTAGAAATGGTCTTACCAAGGGTAAGTGGCAGTTCCATTTCGGCTTCCTGAAATTTTTTGGACGCTACAGCAGATCGCATCGAAACGATTTGAGGGTTTTTGTTAGGCACCTCAATTCCTATGGTTCCTCTACCTGGAATGGGGGCGATGATACGTATGCCCAATGCGCTTAAGGACAAGGCAATGTCATCTTCAAGATTTTTTATTTTTGAGATGCGAATACCTGCCTCGGGTACGATTTCATATAGCGTTACCGTAGGACCCACCGTAGCTTTGATATTGGCAATGCCGATCTTGTAATTGTTAAGGGTCTCTACAATACGGTTTTTGTTTTCCTCTAATTCTTCCTGATTGATAGTAATGCCCTGACCGCCACTGTAATCTTTTAATAGACTAATTGGAGGATATTTGTAGTTACCCAGTTCTAAGGTGGGATCAAATTCGCCAAAATCTTTTACAAGGCGATCGCTCAAGTTTTCGGTGACTTCGTCTTCTATAACGGTTTGCTCTACTTCGACTTTCACCGCATCCGTGGACGCCGCAGGTTTTTCACTTTCAGTTTCTTCTACGCCAGGAGTTATTTCTACAGCTGTTGAGGTTTGGTCATTAAGGGTAGGTTGCAGATTTTCAATATTGAGTTCGAAGGCAGATTTTTCAGGGATGTTACTGGTATCGCTTTTCGCGAAAGCGTCTGTAGTATCACTGTTTGCTGTTTTAGTCTCATCACTTAAAGATGCCACGCTATCTTCAACAGGCTCAGGAGCCGAAAACTCATCGCTAAGGGCAGTCTTTCTTTTTTGCACATAGGCTCGAATTCCTTCAGGGGTAAGCTTTAATCGAATTACTGCATAGACTATGGCCAGAAAGGTCATAATGAGTATGGTGCCCGTAAGGCCAGTATAATCCTGTAACAGATCATTTATTTCATAACCTACCATACCCCCTAGAATATCGTTGCTGGCATGAAAAAATCCAAAAAATACAGAAAACCAGAGCATGAGTAAGATGCCCCAAAACCAATAGCGCTGTAAGGTTTTTTTGGTGTAATTAAAAAAGTAATATACGCCCGATAGCAGCAAAAGACCAGAAATGAAAAAGGCCGCTATACCAAAGCCTTTATACATAAAGAAGTGACTAATTTTGGCGCCTACTATACTGAGCCAATTGGCAGCCTGCGTATCTCGGGTAGCGGTATCTATTATATTTTGATCTGTTTTCCAACTAAAGAGATAAGACACAAAGGAAAAAAACAATACAACCCCAGCAAAAAAGAGAAAGCTGCCGAGGATGATTTGACCTTGTCTCGATAGCTTTAGGTTGATGGGTTTGCGTGGCGTTTTAGTCTTGGTTTTTTTAGCAGTTGTTTTCTTCTTTGCCATTAAGCCTTGGTTGAATTGCGTTAAAAATACAAATATGAAACGGGATTATAACTATGATGTTATATCAGAATTTATCCTTTTTTTAACATAAAAAGCAGTCAGATTTTCAACCCCTCCACCTACAAGAATAGTCCCGAAATACTGGGTGTCAAAACAGCTTGGGGAGATAGATAACACAAGCGGCGATCACCGCGATCAAAGCAGCTATACCCACAGCTCCTGCAGCTATATCTTTGATGCGTCCTATTTTGACATGAAAATCGGGATGGATAAAATCTGCAATACCCTCTATGGCAGTATTCATTCCTTCGGCTGTCATGACCAATCCAATACAGCCTATTTGTATCAACCACTCTGTGGTCGAAATCTTAAAATAAAACCCAGCAATAGTTACCAAGATGGCAATGACAAATTGCACTTGTATACTGGGTTCTGTGCGCAATAGGATAATGCCTCCTTTAAAAGCATACAGACAGCCTTTTAATCTTCCTTTGATAAAGGTGATCATTGGCCAAGTGCATTTAAAGCGGCCTCATAGTCAGGTTCCTGACCTATTTCTGGAACTTGTTCGGTATATAATACGGTACCATCTGTATCGACCACGACAATAGCGCGGGCGTGTAATTGATCAAAGGCACCACCATCTATAGTCACACCGAGATCATGGCCAAATTTTCCTGATTTGTAATCGGAAAGGGTATGTACATTTTCGATGCCTTCTGCACCACAAAAACGCGCTTGTGCAAAGGGAAGATCTCTTGAGATACACAATACTGCGGTATTGTTGAGCCCACTGGCTTTTTCATTAAAGGTGCGAATAGATTGCGCACATACGCCAGTGTCTACACTAGGAAAAATATTGAGTATAAGACGTTGCCCTTTAAAATCTTCAAGAGTAGCATCAGATAAATCATTTCGCGAAAGCGTCCAGCTAGGGATATTGCTACCTGTTTTTGGTAATTCGCCAATGGTTTGGGTAGGGGTGCCTCCTAAGGTAATAGTTGCCATAAGTTGTTTTCTTGTAAAAATAACGAATTGTGCCTTAGCACCCGTAAAATGTAAAAAGAAAAGCCCCGTAATCATACGAGGCTTTTAGTTATGTGGGGTAGGCTTAGTTTAATTGCGTACTAAGGTAGGAGGCTACACCTTCGCGATCTGCGTTCATAGCGTCGGCACCTTCTTGCCAGTTTGCCGGGCACACTTCGCCATTTTGTTGCACATGAGTATAGGCGTCAATTAATCGAATAAATTCAGAAACATTACGGCCTACAGGCATGTGGTTTACACTTTCGTGAAATACAGTACCTTCTTCGTCTATAAGGTAGGTTGCACGATAGGTTACGTTATCTCCGTCTACCATTAAGACACCCGTTTCTTCGTCATAACGTTCGTTAGTAATATCAAGTATTCCTAATTGATTGGCAAGGTTACGGTTGCTATCGGCGATAATTGGATAGGTTACCCCTTCAATACCACCATTGTTTTTTGGAGTACATAACCAGGCAAAATGAACTTCTGGAGTATCACAAGAAGCACCGATAACTAAGGTGTTTCTCTTTTCAAATTCGGCTACTGCGTTTTGAAAGGCGTGTAATTCGGTAGGGCAAACAAAAGTAAAGTCTTTTGGGTACCAGAATAATACGATTTTCTTACCTTCTTTTTTTGCAGTTTCTACTATGTTTATTTTTTTGTTTTCTCCACGATTGTTCATAGAATCAACCGCAAGATTTGGAAACTTTTTCCCTACAAGTGTCATAAAAAATGATTTAGAAATTAGCTATTTTTTTAAGGGTGCAAAGGTACGATAGCTAGTAGAAAAAATAAAAGAAATTACACTCCAAATAGAAGTCGTTTAATCATCCTGACTTCTAGCCCTAAGGCGTCATTGATCAAAAGGATGTATAATCCATTGATTGTCAGAATAACACTGAATTTGTTAAGTATTACGCAGGTGTATTTACCGAATTATTTGTAGAGTGGGTTGGAGTAGTTAATTGACGAATCTTGATATTGAGAGCCGCAAAGAGCAAAGTCATAAACGGGCTTAACCAATTAAATATGGCATAGACAAAATATTCGCCTACAGAGACACCCAAGACACCACTTTGGTAAGCGCCACAGGTATTCCAAGGGATTAAAACCGAGGTAACCGTACCTGAGTCTTCTAGGGTTCTGGAGAGATTTTCTGGGGCAAGACCTTTATCTCTAAATGCCTTTGCGTACATCTTTCCTGGCACTACAATGGCCAGGTACTGATCACTGGCAGT
>CAZJWI010000080.1:0-6702 GCA_964549485.1 uncultured Flavobacteriaceae bacterium | reverse complement strand
CGATATTGACGCTGGAGGGGTATTTAACCTAGCTACTGCAACAGGTCAAGATCCAAATGGAGATGATGTGACCGATGAGTCTGAAGATCCAACACCGGTAGATCCTGCCGATGTAGATCCAAACTGTCCAGAATGTACGGTGACCATACTCGATCAAACGCCTTCCATAGCATTGATCAAAACAGGTACTTTTAATGATTTGAATGGGGATGGTTTCGCGCAAGCGGGAGAAACAATCACCTACGCCTTTACAGTAACCAATACGGGTAATGTCACCATTACTAATATTGTCATTACAGATCCATTGGTAACTGTAGTGGGTGGATCAATTGATCTTGCTCCAGGCGAATCTGACAGTACTACATTTACGGCTGTTTATACCATTACACAAGCTGATGTAAATAATGGATTTGTAGAAAATCAGGCCTTGGCTACCGGTCAAGATCCAAATGGAGATGATACTACTGATACATCAGATGATGATAGTGAATTAGAAGACGACATCACTGTGACAGATTTACCTCAAATGGGAATGATCACCTTGATTAAGCGTGGCACATTTAATGACGAAAATGGCGATGGTATAGCACAGGTAGGTGAGACAATCACTTATGTATTCACAGTGTTTAACACGGGTAATGTGACAGTAAGCAATATTGTGATTACCGATCCATTGGTAGATGTACAAGGAGGTCCAATTGATTTACTTCCTAACCAAGGAAATAGTACTGAGTTCTTTGCGATCTATCCTGTAACACAAGCTGATATTGATGCAGGTTTTGTTGAAAATCAGGCCTTGGCGGTAGGACAAGATCCAGATGGAAATGATGTTTCAGATCTCTCTGATGAAGAGAATGCTTTAGAAGATGATCCTACAATTACTGATTTACCAACAGGGGCAAGTATAGCCTTAATTAAGGTTGGAACCTTTGTAGATGAAAATGGAGATGGTCTTGCACAAGCAGGAGAAACTATCAATTATACCTTTACTGTAACTAATACTGGAAATACAACGGTAACCAATATCGTAATTACCGATCCATTAGTAACGGTTGTAGGAGGTCCTATAGATTTGGCTCCAGGCCAAACTGATAGTACCACTTTTACAGCAACCTATACGATTACTCAAGAAGATGTTGACGCTGGATTTGTAAATAATCAAGCTACAGCTACAGGTCAAGACTCAAATGGCAATGATGTCTCAGATTTATCTGATGATGATAGCAATTTTGAAGATGACATTACGGTAACCGATCTTCCTGACGATATGGCTAGTATTGGATTGATCAAAGTTGGAACCTTTAACGATCTGAATGGTGACGGTTTTGCACAAGTAGGCGAGACTATTACCTATGCCTTTACGGTAACCAATACAGGTAACTTCACTATAACAAACATTGTGATTACTGATCCATTGGTAGCTGTAGACGGAGGTCCAATCGATTTAGAACCAGGAGAGGTGGATAGTACAACCTTTACTGCAACTTATGTCCTTACTCAGGAAGATATAGATGCTGGAGGTGTGATGAACCAAGCTACCGCAACAGGTCAGGATCCTGATGGTAATGATGTATCAGATACGTCAGATGACGATAGTAACTTTGAAGATGATATTACTATTACAGATCTTCCAAACCAGATTTCCTTATCATTAGAAAAGACTGGAGAATGGGTAGACCTCAATGGTGATGGATTTGCTCAGGTAGGAGAATTAATCAATTACACCTTTACCGTCTATAACACTGGTGAAGCTACCTTGTCAGATATCTTGGTGACAGATCCATTGGTGACCGTTGAAGGAGGCCCAATTACTTTAGGTCCTGGCGAAAGTGATGATTCGACCTTTACTGCGGTTTATATTTTGACCGAAGAAGATATCGCACAAAACTTGGTAGTAAATCAGGCGGTAGTTACAGGTACCGACGGTGTCAATACGACTCAAGATTTGTCTGACGATCCTAACGATCCTACAAATTTTGATGAGAATAACGATGGTGAACCAGATGATCCAACCGTTACCATCTTTGAAGGTGTGTTAAATGTAGAAGATATCACCGTGTTTAATGGTATATCTGCAGATGATGATGGCATCAACGATATACTTATCATCGAGGGTATTGAGAATTTCCCAGATAACAATGTTCAGATCTTCAACAGATGGGGAGTGCAGGTGTACGAGCGTGATGGCTATAAGAATGATTCTCGAGCATTTAACGGAACTTCTGAAGGACGTTTCACTATAAGTGAAAACAAAAAACTTCCTGTAGGAACATATTACTATATCGTGAACTATCTTACTGCTGACGGTCCGCGTCAGAAGGTGGGTTACTTATACATTAACAAATAAGATTTGATTTGAAGTGTTGTAAGTGACACACGCCAAAAGAAACAGATTATGAAAAAAATAGTTGGAATTGTATTTATAGCTTGGATCATGGGCAGCTTTACAGCCGAAGCGCAGCAAGATCCTCAATATACCCAGTATATGTATAATACTGTGGCTATCAATCCTGCATATGCTGGTAATCGGGGGGTTACCAGTATTGTAGGATTACACAGAAGTCAATGGGTAGGTTTGGAAGGGGCACCCAGAACCCAGAGTTTGAGTATTCATTCTCCAGTAGGCGAGGGAAAAGTCGGTTTAGGATTATCTATAGTCAATGATGGCTTGGGTCCTGCCGATGAGACCTACATCGGTATTGATTTTAGTTATACCGTTGATATGTCAGATACTGGAAAATTAAGCTTTGGACTAAAAGGAGGAGGGCATATTCTGGATGTCGATTTTACCAAACTCAATTTATTAAATCCAAATGACCCGCGCTTTGCCCAAAATATTGACAATAAATTTTCTCCAATCATTGGAGCTGGAGTCTATTATCACACCAATAACTTCTATGTAGGATTAAGTGCACCCAACTTACTTCAGACCGATCACTTTGACGAGAGTAATAATAGTAACGCCACATCATTTATTGCAGAAGAGCGTATTCACTATTACGGAATAATGGGTTACACTTTTGATTTGTCAGAAAATTTAAAGTTTAAGCCAAGTACATTAATCAAAGCGGTAGCTGGAGCACCCTTGCAGGTAGATCTTACGGCCAATGCACTGTTGTACGAAAAAATGCACCTGGGAGTTGCCTACCGATGGAGTGCCGCTATGAGCGCCATGGTTGGATTCCAAGTATCCGATAGTATGCTCATTGGATTGGCTTATGACCGCGAAAGCACAGACCTTGGAGATGTGCTGTACAATGACGGAAGTTTTGAAGTGTTTTTACGATTTGAACTCTTTAATCAGTACGACCGAATGCTTACCCCTAGATTTTTCTAGTAAACATATTACCCAACTTGTTACATGCTGGAAAGCGCTCTTCACAATTGCAGGGCGCTTTCCTCTTTTTATAATAACAATACCATTGATTTTCGTATTTTTGGCATGCTTATGAAAGAAGAATTAGTGATCCTGGTAGACGAACAGGACAATGAAATTGGGCTTATGCCGAAACTCGAAGCCCATGAAAAGGCCGTGTTGCATCGCGCATTTTCAGTTTTCGTCTTAAATGATAAAAATGAGTTGATGCTTCAACAAAGAGCATTACACAAATATCATTCTCCTGGCTTGTGGACCAACACCTGTTGTAGTCATCAGCGACAGGGAGAAAGTAATATAGCCGCTGGTAAAAGACGTCTACAGGAAGAGATGGGATTTAGTATTCCTCTTAAGGAAACGGTATCCTTTATCTACAAAGCGCCTTTTGATAATGGCTTGACAGAACACGAACTAGATCATGTTTTGATAGGGTATTCCAATCAAGCTCCAGTGATCAACCCAGACGAAGTGGCTAGCTGGAAATGGATGCCTATAGCCGATGTTAAGAAAGATATAGCACAACATCCGGAGCGCTATACCGCCTGGTTTAAAATCATTTTTGAAAAATTTTATAATCACATAAGTCAATGAGGATAACTGCTTACAGAAAGGCTCATTTTAACGCTGCCCATCGTCTGTTTAGACCTGATTGGGACGATGAGCGTAACAAGCAGGTATTTGGCAAATGTAGTAATCCAAACTATCACGGGCACAATTATGACCTAGTCGTTGGTGTTACCGGAGAGATTGATCCAGATACAGGTTATCTAATCGATCTTAAAATTCTTAAAGATATTATCAAGAATGAAGTAGAGATAGCTTTTGACCATAAGAATCTCAATCTTGAAGTACCAGAGTTTGCCAATTTAAATCCTACGGTAGAGAACATAGCGGTGGTTATTTATCAAAAAATTAAAAAGGTACTCGATCCAAAATTTGATTTGGAAGTCAAGCTTTATGAGACAGCGCGTAATTTTGTAGTCTATAAAGGAGAAAAGTAGTCACCCCTATGACACAACATTGGTATCCACTGCAATTTGAACCTATCCTCAAAGAAAAAATATGGGGAGGCCACCAGCTTAAGGAGCTTCTCAATAAAACATCTCAAGATCAGCCTTTCGGCGAAAGTTGGGAAATAGCCGCGTTACCAAATGATCAAAGTGTTGTTAGTAACGGTGTGCATAAGGGTAAGACATTGGGTGAATTGTGTAGCGCTTTCGCGAAAGCGGTATTAGGTAAAAAAGTAGCCGCTAAATATGAAACGACCTTCCCCTTACTGATCAAATTTATAGATGCGGCCGATGACTTATCGGTGCAATTACATCCTGATGATACGATCGCACAGAGAGATCACAATTCTTTTGGTAAAACCGAGATGTGGTATATAATACATGCCCAGCCCGAGGCTCAGATCATTGTAGGATTTAATAAGACAATGAATGCCGAGTCTTTTGCAAAAGCTATTGACGAAAATACCCTAACTCAGGATTTGAGCTACATTCCCGTTGAGGCCGGTGATGCTTTTTTTATAGATGCTGGTTTGATTCACGCTATAGGCAAAGGAGTCGTGCTGGCAGAAATTCAGCAAACTTCAGATATAACCTATCGGGTTTACGATTACGGCCGCGTTCAGGCAGATGGGAGTTTAAGAGTTTTACATATAGAAGCTGCCAAGAAAGCCATCGATTTTGATCTTAACGACAATTTCCGATTAGACTACGACAGGACACTTCAGGGTAGTCAACCTCTCAAACATGCCACCTATTTTAAAACAGATATTATTCAATTGGACACCAAGGTGTATCAAATTGATAGAGACGATTCCTTTACGGTTCTTATGGTCGTTGGAGGTACAATAACCTTAAGTTGTAATAAAAATTCTCAGAGGCTTAACAGCGGGCAGACCGTTTTACTTCCAGCAGCTTGTCCAGAGGTACAGCTACAAGGTGAGGGAGCTACTGTTTTGGAGGTGTATTTATAAGATTCTTTTTAAAGATAGTAGTACAAATTGACGCGAAAACTGTTAATTTTGCGACCAAATATTTAATTATGGCAAATCTTAGAGATTTAAAAAAAGACCTAAACTATGTTTTGGGCGATATCATTGACGCAGTGTATGTTTGGGAAGCGTTAAATCCTAAAGAAGACACTAAAGAAAGTGAGGCTATCGTAGACGATGCCATTGCAACTTTTGACGAGCTTATTTCAAAAATTAACGACCGTAAAGTCGAAAACCGAAAAGCCCACATAAAAGCAGTACGTGTAGAATTGGAAGAGAAAGCCACTGCACTCGTAGCGCGTATCAACGCCCTATAAAATTTTAAAAAAAAGGGGTTGCCAATTTAATCTGATCGATTATATTTGCCCCCTGAAAAGCCGATGTAGCTCAGCTGGCTAGAGCAGCTGATTTGTAATCAGCAGGTCGTGGGTTCGAGTCCCTCCATCGGCTCCAAAAAAAACCTCTCAAAATGAGAGGTTTTTTTTATGTCCCATCGTAGCCCACGACCTCCATGTGGCAAAGGGCGCAGCTAAAAAAGCGTACATTTTAGCACGCTTTTTTAGCTGCGCCCTTTGTTTACGCCCCGAAATCGGCCAGGTATGCTGCTGGTTTTGAAGTGAGCAAATTCTATGTCTAAGAGGTGTTGTGAGAGTGTTTAGTTTACGCCCCGAAATCGGCCAGGTATGCTGCTGGTTTTGAAGTGAGCAAATTCTATGTCTAAGAGGTGTTGCGCAAGTATTTAGTTTACGCCCCTTTGGCAATGCAAAAAAGAACAAGGGTTGAATAGTAAGTTAAGGTTGTGGTTGCTTATGATAAATATTCCTTAGCGCTATCATTGGACCCCATAGCTGGAAGCTTTGTTAAGAACAAAATACTGTCTGAGCGCACTTAGCTGGAAGCTATTTGGATCTCTATGCTCAAAAGCACGCGAGTTTATTTTGTTTGGGAGGACGTAGCGTCATGGGTGATGATAGAGGTTAAGACTAGATTTTCCCCACCACACCTCCTGGCTGCTCTGTTTTTGATCTTCCAGACCAAATATGACCCTTTGCCCAATTGGCAATACAAAAGAAGAGATTAACATTGCATATAAATTAAAGAACGTTACTTCGTCATTGTTAAAAGAGACTGTTAATTAAGAGAATATAATAATTGTAAGACCTTTAAAATACTATCTTGTGGGTAACAGCACCTTATTTGATAAATCACAACTTAAAATAAGTCAATTATGAAAACCGCCGCTTTGTATAGTCTTGTAATAGTTCTAACTATTTTTTCGCTGGACGCGAAAGCTCAAAATATGATCAAACCAGAAAAAGGATATTCT
>CAZJWI010000079.1:0-4578 GCA_964549485.1 uncultured Flavobacteriaceae bacterium | reverse complement strand
CTCTATTAACGCCTTTTACCTTATTTATTATATCATTTGAGACCTTTTGTAAAAAGTCATAGGGTAGATTTACCCAGTCTGCGGTCATTCCATCTGTACTTTCTACGGCTCTTAATGCTACACATTTTTCGTAGGTTCGTTCATCACCCATCACCCCAACCGAGTTGACCGGGAGCAACATAGCACCAGCTTGCCACACATCGTCATAGAGTCCCCAATCGCGTAAAGCTTTGATAAAAATGTGATCCACCTCTTGTAAGATACGCACTTTTTCGGCGGTAATGTCTCCTAAGATTCGAATTGCCAATCCTGGCCCAGGAAAAGGGTGCCTACCCAATAGTTGCGTGGGTAAACCCATACTAGCCCCAACACGGCGTACTTCGTCTTTAAATAACATTTTTAAAGGTTCGACAACTTTGAGTTGCATAAAATCTGGTAAGCCACCTACATCGTGGTGCGATTTAATGGTAGCGCTTGGCCCTCCGGTCGCGCTTACAGACTCGATCACATCTGGGTAGATGGTACCCTGACCCAGCCATTTGGCATTGGTGACCATTTTACTCTCATCGTCAAAAACTTCTATAAAAACCCTTCCAATAGCTTTGCGCTTGGTCTCGGGATCACTCTCACCAGCTAATGCCTCAAGAAAACGATCTGAAGCATCTACGCCTTTTACATTGAGTCCCATCCCTTCGTATTGCTGTAAGACCTCTTCAAATTCATTTTTTCTTAATAAACCATTATTGACAAAGATGCAATAGAGATTTTTTCCTATCGCTTTATGTAAAAGTGTAGCCGCTACTGTACTGTCTACACCGCCAGAAAGACCTAGGATAACCCGGTCATCACCTAATTTTTGTTGTAAATCCTTGACAGTAGTCTCTACAAAAGCATCTGGGGTCCAACTTTGTTCTACCTGAGCTATATGTACCAAGAAATTTTCTAAAATTTGCTTACCGTCTGTAGAGTGATATACCTCGGGGTGAAACTGGATCCCATAGGTTTGCTCTCCTTCCAGTCTAAATGCTGCGTGGGCCACATCATGAGTAGAAGCAATATTTACAGCCCCGTCTGGTAAGCGCTTTATAGTATCACTATGACTCATCCAGACCTGACTATCCTGGGAGACAGCCATCAAAAAAGCTTCGTCATCTTTGACCATAGATAGATTGGCCCTACCGTATTCTCTTGTACTAGACTGGCCAACCTCACCACCGTTAAAGTGGGCGAGATATTGGGCTCCATAACAAATACCTAACAGTGGCTTTTTGCCCTTGATCTCAGACAAATCTGGATGAGGCGCATCTTCGGCACGCACCGAATGAGGCGAACCCGATAGGATCACTGCTTTATAGGCGTCTAAGTCTTGAGGTGGTTTGTTATAAGGTTTGATTTCGCAGTATATATTGAGCTCGCGTACACGACGAGCAATTAACTGCGTATATTGAGACCCGAAGTCGAGAATAAGGACATTGTTTTGCATAGGCAAAAGTAGGATTATTTCTTTTTTTTAAGAAGTCTTTATCAGAAAATTACCCACCATCCATTAACATTATACCAACCCCTGAAAAAAAATATACATCCTCTGGATCTTAAAGCTAATATACCTAGATCTGTGATACAAAAAAGCCACAGAAGTGCTGTCAAGTAATAGTTTGTTACTTTTAATTCCAATCCATAAGTGTAGGCAACTTTTGTGGTTTGGCTGTCGTCTATAATAATAAATGACCATATGAGCTCTAAAAAATGGCGCCCCCTTATTAGTTTTATCATTTTTCTCATTCTTATCGTCTTTGGCAGAGAATGGATCTTTGACCAATTTTTACAGGCAGGATATACAGACTACGGCTTGAAAATGACATTAGGTATTGCGATTAATCTCATCATTGTGGCGGTGTCCTATTACGGGATAACACGTTACAGACTTCGGCAATTAAGCGGATTGTCAAAAACAGCCGTAGAGCAGCCCAAATATTTGCTGTTCCCGTTGTATATCGTCTTGCTTAATGTGGCCTTTATCAATGAGATTTCCCAAGAGAATATATGGATGAACCTACTCCTTTTAAGCTGTTATTGTTTGAGTATTGGATGGTCTGAAGAGTTGAGCATTAGGGGATTTTTACAGTCTTACACCATCAAATATTTTGCAGATAGTAAGAAACAGCTGATATTGGCTGTCTTAGGAGTTGCCTTAATATTTGGTGTGATGCATTTACTCAAATTTAACAAAGGCATCTATGGTGAAGTGTCTCAAGTGATCTATGCAACTTTTATCGGCTTTATGTTTGGGATGCTATTGTTGGTGACCAAAAGATTGACTCCTTTAATTATTGTACATGCCTTGATAGACTTTGCGGCCAAAATTGATGATATAGGAAAGCCTCTTGACCAGACATCTGAAAGCTATTCATTAAGCTCGGCGGTGTTGATTACCCTATTGATCCTACCCTGTTTTATCTATGGGTGGTATTTGACCAAAAAATTAAAATGGCCTACAGTAGTGAGTATAAACATCTAGTAACGCCACAAAAAAAACGCCCCGGAACACGGGGCGTTGATTATTGATGTTTATAAACACTAGCTTATTCTAGTTGTTGATCAAACGGAATTCGGTACGACGATTCACAGCATGCTCACGCTCTGTACAAGAAACGCCATCGGCACATCTATTTTTCAATCTGCGTTCTCCAAAACCATTGGCAACCAAAAGACTATTGTTAATACCTTTTGAGATCAGGTAGTTTACTACGGCTTGCGCACGACGCTCTGATAAGTTCTGGTTGGCTGCAGCACCACCTCTAGAATCTGTATGAGATGCAATTTCTAATTTTACACCAGGATTTTGAGCCAGTAATGGCAATAATCGGGTATCAATAATTGTCTTGGCAGCAGGGGTTAAAGTAGCACTAGCCAGGTTCCAGTTAATAGGTAAGGCTTGATACTCTACCAAAGCACATTCTACCTCTCTCCAGGTTGTCAAGCCACCTTTTTGCTTTAAGACTTCTTTAGATACAGTAGTGTAAGTTGCAGGCACTGTTTCAGCAGTAGTAGTGGCATCCTTAACAAGTACTGTTTTCTTGATGGTTGCGTACTCTGCAGGAATTTCTTCCTCTACAACTCGGGCAGGTTGATCTACTACACGTACAGTATAGGTAGCATTGGCCGATGTACCAGGAGTAGATTGTACAGAGGCATCTGCAGCAAGGGTACGAATAGATACGGTTTCATACTCTGCCGGATATCCTTTGTAACACCAGTAACGGCAATCGTCTGGATTTGAAGAAGCACAATCTGGAGCTGGTGCACCAAGTTCCCACTGCGCATAAGCCGCTTTGGTTTCGATGGTTTCTGAATCATTTGCAAAAGACGCAGGAATAACGCGCAATGACGATCCTGTTGTACTCTTAACATAAGTCACCGTCTCTGTCTTGTAAGTAGCTGGTATCACACGTAGACGCTTGGCAGCTTCCTTCACCATGACGCGCTCGGTTTGAGTTTCGTATTGAGCAGGAACGACTTTAAGCTTTTTATACGCTGGAGTCTTGGTTATCTGAACGGTTTGCGTTTCATAAATGTCTGGAGTCGTACAACGTACGTAACACTTTCCAGGTTCAGGGTTGGCTGGTAAGTCTTGTGCTTTTGCCGAAACTACTGTCAAAGCAAATACAGCACAGAATAATAAAATTTTCTTCATAATTGATAGTTTAATGTTATAAGTTGTTGATTTTCAACATAAAGTTACGAAAGTAATTTGTTTTGTATAATTGCCCTTTGACAATACACAATACAAGCTATTTTCGATTAATTACAAAGTTAAATCGATAAATAACACAAAAATTTGAAATCTTTAGTTCGATAGCATTATCCTTTCCTCTAAACCTTTAGAATTGGCTAAAAAGAGGTCAGTAGCTGCATGAGATGCTTGTGGTGAGCTGCGGTATAATCATAATGGGTCACCATTCTCAGTTTACCTTGTCCCATATCGCTAATAATGACATCATTCGCTTTTAGGTACTCGAGAAAAGATATGGCTCTTGGTGTTTCGTCTATTTGAAAGATGATGATATTGGTAGCTACATCTTCTACATGAGCTACACAATCAATTTGAAATAATTGAGCAGCCAGCGATAGTGCTCTCTGATGATCTTCTTCTAATCTATCTATGTGATGATCTAAGGCGTAGAGTCCTGCCGCGGCCATATAACCTAATTGTCGCATACCCCCACCTAGCACTTTTCTAACCCGTATGGCCTTATCCATAAGTGACTGTTTTCCCACTAGGACAGATCCCATAGGAGCGCCTAAGCCTTTAGACAAACATACCGAGATGGTATCAAAAAGTTGCCCGTAGTCTTTGGGTGATTGTTTGGTGGCTACTAATGCATTCCAGAGGCGAGCGCCATCTAAGTGTAATCCCAACTTATGAGTGTCACAAACTTTTTTTATGGCTCTGAGCTCTTCCATATCGTAACAAGCACCTCCTCCTTTGTTGGTCGTATTCTCCAAACAAACTAATGAAGTTAAGGGACTGTGATAAAAATCTGGTGGATTAATTGCTTCTGCTATTTGTGAGGCGGT
>CAZJWI010000078.1:0-1636 GCA_964549485.1 uncultured Flavobacteriaceae bacterium | reverse complement strand
ATGGGAATACCTAAGGAACCCGTTGGTGCTAGCAACCTGACTAAAAAAGGGAAACCAAATTTTAATAAGTGTACTTTTTCATTCAATAGTTCTTCAAAGACTATCAAAATAAAGTTTGTAATAGCCAATTAAAAATGAAAGTATTCTGGGCATTTGTAAAAAAAGAGTGGTATCACATCATACGTGATAAACGCACGTTACTCATACTTTTTGGCATACCAGTAGTACAAGTGCTACTATTTGGATACGCCGTAAGTACGGAGTTTAAAGATGCCTCAATAGACGTACTTGACTATGCAAAAGATGAAACCAGTCTTCAGTTGATACAGCACATCCAGAGTTCGGGACATTTTAATCTTAACAAGATGTTAGGGTCAGAAGACGAAATGGAAGATGGTTTTAAAGAAGGTGCTGTTTCGATGGTAATGGTTATACCAGAGGATTTTTCCGCTAAGTTTTATGGGGACAAACCTGTACACATACAAATAATTGCAGATGGCTCTGACCCAAACAAGGCAAGTACACTAACAAGCTACACTACAGGAATGATTAGAAGTTTCCAAACGGAACGTAAACAGGAAAAAGACAATCCGTTCATCATTTCAATTGAAGACCGTATGTTGTATAATCCACAATTACTAAGTTCATATAATTTCATTCCGGGTACTATTGCCTTTATCTTGATGATTATCTCAGCAATGCTCACATCCTTAACCATTGCTAGAGAGAAAGAGCTAGGGACAATGGAAATATTGTTGGTCTCTCCCCTCCCACCAATTCTCATCATTCTGGGGAAAGTAACTCCATATGCTCTGCTTTCATTTATAGACGCCGTTTTGGTACTTGTTATAGGTTATTTCGTATTTAAAGTTCCAATTGTGGGAAGCCTGACGTTATTGTTGTTATGTTGTTTACTATATGTTATGGTGGCGCTTTCTCTCGGCACATTCATTTCCACCAAAACAAAGACCCAGCAGCAAGCGATGCTAATCTCCTTAATGGGATTGATGCTTCCCACTTTAATCTTATCCGGTTTCATTTTTCCTTTCGCGAGCATGCCTGCTGTATTGCAAGTCGTGGGCAATGCAATGCCAGCCACTTACTTTATTGAAATACTGAAAGCCATAATGCTACGTGGTGTGAGTTTTGAATTTGTAGCATTTGAAATTGTTGTTTTAGTTGGAATGACCCTGTTTTTATTAGCACTTACTTGGAAGAATTTTAAAATACGCCTGGAATAATGAATATATTGAAATACCTCATACAAAAAGAGTTTATCCAGATTATTCGCAATAAGGCTATTTTACCACTTATGACAATATTACCTATTGCTCAGCTTTTGGTTTTAACCAATGCTGCTTCAAGTGAGGTAAAAGTAGTAAGTGTCGTAGTAGTGGATTTAGACCAAAGCGAAAGCTCAAGGTTACTGAATCAAAAAATTGTTGCCAATGACAGGGTATCTCTTATAGCCACACCATTCAGCACAAAGGAAGCCTACGACTATCTTCAGGCAAATGAAACTGATGTCATTATGCAAATACCTCTGAATTTTGAAAAGGATTATGTAACAGGAAAAAATCCAAAAATTCAGTTATTGGTAAATGCCACAAACGGACAACAAGCCACTGTTGGGTCC
>CAZJWI010000077.1:0-1668 GCA_964549485.1 uncultured Flavobacteriaceae bacterium | reverse complement strand
ACTGCAAATGTAGACAATTTTAATGTCTGACAAAACTTTTTTTATTTTTTTTTCATCAAACGTGTGATCTTATTTTCTCCTTTCGTCTTTTAAGCACACGTTCGAGTGATTGCACACAAGTATCTATACCTTCTTCAAAGGATTTGGCACTCTTTTTTACGATGCATTTATCACCTGGCACACTTAAGAGCACCTCTATAATTTTATTTTCCGGTTTGTTATTGGGTTCTAATTTTAGAAATACATCCGCATGGATGATCTTATCATAAAACTGTTCTAGTTTACTCAGTTTTTTGTGGATGAAATTTATCAATTTTACATCAGGATCAAATTGGGGTGCTTCAACGTTTACTTTCATAAGCCACTATTTTAAGGTTAGAACTATCGCACCAAGTGGTGCATTTTGATCGTCTGATCCAGCTAAGACTTATTACGGGGATGCGCCTTGGCATAAACATTTTTCAAAGCTGACATACTGCTGTGGGTATACACCTGAGTAGAGGCTAGACTAGCATGTCCTAACAATTCTTTGACAACATTTAAATCGGCACCCTGATTAAGTAGGTGAGTTGCGAATGAATGTCTTATCATGTGCGGACTCTTTTTTAGCTTATCAGACGTCCTACTAAAATAACGATTAATAATTCTATAAACAAGGGTATCATATAATTTAACGCCCTTTTTGGTTATTAGTAAAGGAGCCTCATTTTGGTTGCTGGCAATAGTGCTTCGCTCGAGAAGATAGCGCTGGAGGGTTGCCGCCACCGATGGCAATAGTGGCAGTATGCGTTCTTTATTACGCTTACCAAGCACTTTAATAGTTTGCTGGCCAAAATCAAGGTCTGCGATTCTTAATCCGATCAACTCGGCACGACGCATTCCTGTAGCATAGAGCAATTCTACAACGGCCAGATCACGCAACCCCTCAAAGCCATCCTGCTCATGCAAAAGTTCAATAACCGCAGCTACTTCTTTTGTAGAAAATGGTACCTGAACCTTCTTTGGGGTTTTCAAGGCCTTATGGGTTGCCAAAGGGGACGCCTGTATGACCCTGATCTTTAACAAGAACTTATAAAAAGAGGTTAAAGAAGAAATTTTGCGATTGATACTCGTATTGGACAAGCCCTGATCAACCAATAGGATGATCCATCGTCGTATTTGAGTATAATCTACAGTAGACAAATCGTTTATGTTGAACTCCGCTTTCGCGAAAGCAGAAAAAGCAGCGATATCGTTATGATACGCCAGCAAGGTATGCTGGCTATAGTTTTTCTCTAGCTCGAGATATTCCAAAAAAGGAGTGATATACATAAAACGAATATGCTACTTGGATTACGCCCTAAAATACATAAAGTTTAACATTCAGCCGTTAGCCAACGAAATACCACTGGAATATAAGCACAAAAACCGCTGTAGTTACTTTTAAAAGCAAACTACAGCGGTTTGTAATATATTGGAAGCGTTTGAGACTCCCTGTTAAATCCAGTCCTTTAAAAAGGACGACGGATTTAAGATATCTCTAGATATTCTCGCTATCTCTAAGGCTTTGGATATATGCAGCCTTTTGAATTTCGCGTCTTCTTACGACAGAAGGTTTCGTAAATTGCTTACGATCTCTTAATGCACGCATCGTTCCGGTGCGATCAAATTTACGTTTAAAACGCTTAA
>CAZJWI010000076.1:0-4999 GCA_964549485.1 uncultured Flavobacteriaceae bacterium | reverse complement strand
CTCAGAAATACTATTTTCGTTCATAATAGTCCATTATTCCGAATCTATATTTGTTGGGGTATTTCCAGAAGTTTTGCCCAAATTAAATGAGGTACAACAACGCCTCCAACATCTTCTACAAGAAGATAAATTTTATGATATTAGAGAGCTGGTAGATCAGAAATATTTTATCAAAGATCTATATCAGGCCAAATAGCGTTTAACTTGCTGTAAAATACCCATACACCTGATACACAAACAAGCCAATACCCGCCAGGACCAAGTACACATTAGCCGATTTATAAAAGGCTGTGTAACTATCATGCTTTTTCCATTGGGTGATTAGTAGCACTATTGGGATTAACGCTAAGATCTGGCCAAGTTCTACACCTATATTAAAACTGATGATTTTGGCTAAAAATTGATCTTTTCCTACAGCAAATGATTGTAATCGGGTAGATAAACCAAGGCCGTGTATTAAACCAAAGAGTAATACCATGAGCAATAAGTTGGGCGATTTGATTTTGAGCTTTTCAAAGCCACCTAGATTTTCAAATCCTTTGTAGAGCACACTAAGGGCAATAACAGCATCAATAAGATGCTCGTCTGTCTTGATACCGAGATAGGTAGCGCCTAAGAGCGTGATACTATGACCTATGGTAAATACAGTTACAAATTTGACGATATCTCTTAGCCCAGAGAGGTAAAATACCACTCCTGCCAAAAATAGTAAGTGATCGTAACCCGTGAGCATGTGTTTGCCTCCTACGTAAACGTAGGATAGTAGGCCACCTGCGTCCAATATGGCCTGATCTGAGGCGCTTACATCGTGTAGCAAAAGCAATAAGGGCATGATAGCAGTAGTACTCATTACGAATTGGAGGTTTTAGTGCGTCTATAGTACACAAACAATCCTGCAATTACTACCAGGCTGATAATCCCAAAAAGATAGCCAGGGATACCATCTTTATGCTCGTGCTCATGTTCATGTTCATGTTCGTGTTTGTGCTCGTGTGCATGCTCGCCATGAGTCTTGGCGTGGTTATGTGTTACTTCAAAGGTTAGGGTGGCCCAATTACTTTGGTGGGTGAGGCCTGCATCTATGGTGGTTTCCAAATGAATGGTACGCATATACCAAATCCCGTCATTGGTGAGATCTACACTCACTATTCCATCGCTATTGGTGCGTAGTTCCTGCCCAGTGGTATGAGTATGATCACCCTGCTTTGACTGGTCGTGTGTATGTTCTCCTTTTTTATGGGTATGTGGCTCATCACTGTCTTGGTGTGTATGAGTATTTTGGGTGTGGCTGTGTCCATTTTTTGAAGGAGCATAATCTGCATAGACTAGCTGGTTGGGTAGGGGTTGGCCATTTCGCAACAGCTTTACTTTTAACGTGCCGCCACTATACACATCGTAAGGATTTTGCATAGGGACAAACTCGATAGGGTAGTTTAATGGGGTCTCCCAGTCGTTTGTTCTTTGATCACCTACCTGAAAAATAGCCTTGACATGTTTCGAATAGGATTCTACCGCATCATCATTTAGGGTGCCTTCACGCTCGCGTTGGGCTAGCATGTCTTTGATACCATCATGTTCTAAATAGCTGTTAAAGGCCTTGGCGTCCATCGCGATATTTCTAGCCTTGGTAGAGATACCCGCTACCCAAGTACCCGCGTTGCCAGTGGTAAAATGCAGCTTGGTAATACTGTCTTTTTCGCTCCATTGACTCTCGGCTACTTTGATACGCTGGCCATTACCTAAAAGGCTGGCATCAAGCATACGATCGCGATCAATTATATTTTCACTTTTATCAAAGGTGCCATTGTACAAATCGATAACGGCATCTTGCTGTGGAGACAAAAAGTAGCTGTCCATTTTAAGATACATATCGTGGCTACATAATAATAAAAAACAGAGAAGGGCAAATAGGCTTTTTTTCATGGTGAGAATTGTTTTGTTTGGTATTAGTTTTTTTTCAAACAGTAAAATTGATCATTGAGTGATCAATACTACTTCTTTTGTATATAACGAAGTTTTTAGGAGTGTGGTTTTGTCTCCGTGATAAAAGATTGGTTGTAGTGCTATTAATATGTAGTACCAAATACTCAGACTAGGGCCTGCAAAGGCGGTACAAATTTTAGGGATTGGGCGCATCAAAGTATTAGAATGTGCTGTACAAAATTACAGTATTGTATACATTTACAAAAGCATTGAAATACGAAGTATTTTCAAAGGATTTATCTTCTCACTCAATTTGTACAGGACATATGTCAGGGTTTATCAAGCGTATACAACATCGTTATTTGCGGTTTAAATTAAAACGATCTCCGCAACAAAATCTATTCTTCGGTTTTTTGACCTACGTGGTAATAGGTTTTATTTTACTATCCCTGCCCATCTTTCAAAAGGCAGATGTCTCTCTTATCGATAATTTATTTACAGCTACCTCGGCAGTTTCTACCACTGGTCTGGTAACTGTTTCAGTATTCGAATCCTATACCGCCATAGGGCAATTTATTGTCTTATCACTTTTTCAATTGGGAGGTATCGGATATCTCACTTTTACAACATTTATGATACTGTCTACAACAAGGCGTATCACCCGCTGGCATAAAAAGATTTTAAATTCTGAGTTTGCCCTACCCAAGACGATTAAGATTAAGGATTTTTTAAAGTCTGTAATCGTCTTTACCCTCATTATGGAACTATTGGGAGCCATAC
Organism: uncultured Flavobacteriaceae bacterium; assembly: GCA_964549485.1. Taxonomy (GTDB): domain Bacteria; phylum Bacteroidota; class Bacteroidia; order Flavobacteriales; family Flavobacteriaceae; genus Dokdonia. The sequence continues at coordinate 2,296 of CAZJWI010000076.1, read as the reverse complement.
TGTTCTATATCGCATTTAAAGGAGAGGGGATGACAAGTGGTGAAGCCATGTGGAACGCGATATTTCACAGTATAAGTGCATTTTGTACCGCTGGCTTTAGTTTGTTTTCAAATGGTTTTGCAGACTATGTAGACCATGGTTTTATCAACTTTATCATATCCTTTCTCGCTATAGCCGGTTCTTTAGGGTTTATAGTGGTGACCGATTTTGTCTATTGGGCCAAAAGTCGGAAACACCGATTGAGTTTTACCACCAAAATTGTATTGGTGGGCTTTGTTGTATTGCTCACTTTTGGAACTTTATTCTTTTATCTAACAGAGCCTACTATCATTGCATTAAGGGGGAGTTCGAGGGTTTATGCCGCATTTTTTCAAGCAATGTCTGCCATGACCACCGTTGGTTTTAATACGGTAGATTTTGGACAGTTTGCCTTGCCACTTATTTTGGTGACCATTATTTTAATGTATATAGGTGCCTCACCATCAGGAACAGCTGGCGGTATAAAAATCACCACTTTAACGGCTGTTGTGGCTATTATGAAAAGCAGGTTGCAGGGTCGAAAAAAGATCACCTTTTTAGGAAGAAGTATTCCCTTTGAACGCCTCTATATTGCAACTTCATCATTTATATTTTATACATCGCTAATAGTCTTGGGTACATTTATACTATCCTATTCGGAAGGATTTACTTTTGATGCCCTGTTATTTGAAGTGGCCTCGGCACTTGGAACAGTAGGTATTAGTACGGGCATTACTCCAGACCTTAGTAGCATTGGAAAATTGGTCATTATCATACTTATGTTTATAGGAAGATTGGGAGTGCTCACTTTTGGACTTGCCATATGGTATCGTGAGGCCAATCCTTCTGCCTCTATGATCGAAGATGATATTGCCGTATGATTACAAGTCTGGCCATATCATAGGTTGCCTTTTCACTTCTTAAACTAAGAACATGCATGTACGATTCTAAAATAAAGGAGAAACAGTCTACAAATACGATCTCTTAGGCTACTACTTTTGGAGTCTAGGTTTTGGCACAATGTGACTTGACCTACCCACGTCTCAAGCTATTCTAACATCTAATATGCGCGATCATCAGATTTGAACAAGGATCACCATTTTTTAATTTCTTTCGCTTAAAGCGAAATACATCACAGTCCCTATTTAAAACAGAGACACGAAAAAAAACTTTATTCGAAAGTGTCTCACAAACGAATTTCCTCGGCGACAAAAGTGGCAAAAATGGCTTTGTGCTTTTCAAGGTCCATATCTGGAGACATAGATGCTCTAACAATATAATCTTTATCGCCTTCCTTAGTAGTACCTTGAGTAGAGGTAGCCGGAATGGTCCAGTAACTTCCATGTAATTGACCATAGCTAACACAGTATTTACACTCATTGGGCAAAGCGGTAATCATGCGATTGATCAATTTGAGATTTAAAGCTCTCTTATAGGATTCTCTCTCTTGAGGAGTATCACCAACGGTTGGTAAATCTAAGGAGAATACAGAAGGGGTAAAGCCTTGACTGGCGAGTGCTTCTGACACAAAATTAAGTTTGGCCTCTGGGAGGGTCTCTGCGATAAAACTCACAAATTCGCGTGTGTTATGATAGGCCTTTTTGATACGCTCATTCATTGACGGGAGTTGCTGTGCGAGTATTTCATATTGCAGAGGTGTCGCCTCATTATCGCACAAGGTCAAATGATCATCTATGGCTTCCATTAAATACGCCGCCTTTTGATTGGCTACAGCATATCCAGCCGTACACTTGCCACCACTAGGAAATTTAGACCCACTGGCATAAGAGAGCGTCTTTACATCGGCAAGGATATTATCAGATCCTAAAAAGTGGACATTGGGACAAAAGGTTTGATCCAAAATAAAAACAGGAGCTATTGCTAGATCACCAGCTGCTGTTTGTCTCGATTGCGTAAGTACAGCTTTTAAGGCGTTGAGATCTGGTACTTCTACTCTGGGGTTGGTAGGTATTTCGGCTATGATATAGGTCACGGCATCTAGATGAGAAAGATCCTCAAGAATGCGATCTAAACTAGAAACCATATCATTATCACCGTCTACAGGTAAATCTACGATGGCCACATGACTTAAACAGGCAGCAACCCTGCGCGCCTGGTCATTGGTCCCTCCGTAGCAATTAGGTGGCACTACAAATTTAATAGCCTTACCTGGGTAGTCTTGCTGCGCCTTGTCGATAAGCCCCATCATAATAGCATACTGCATAGACAGACCACTTGAAGCCACAATCACCTTGGAAGGTGATAAGGTGATATCACT
>CAZJWI010000075.1:0-1745 GCA_964549485.1 uncultured Flavobacteriaceae bacterium | reverse complement strand
AAAACTCTAATCACTAAAACTTCTTTCGCTCCAGTGTTGTCTGCTACTTTTAATCTTGATTCTGTCTGTAACATATTATTTAGCTCTTTCTAGGATTTCTACTAATCTCCAACGTTTAGATTTACTTAAAGGTCTTGTTTCCATGATCTTTACTGTATCTCCAACATTACAATCGTTTGTCTCATCGTGTGCAACATATTTCTTCGTCTTTAATACGAATTTTCCATACATTGGGTGCTTTACTCTTTTTACCTCAGAAACAACAATAGATTTCTCCATTTTGTTACTAGATACTACACCAATTCTCTCTTTTCTAAGATTTCTTTTTTCCATCTTTAAAACTGACTACAATTATTGTAAATCTCTTTTTGTTAATTCTGTAGCAATTCTTGCAACAGATTTTCTTAAGGCTCTTAACTGTATAGGATTTTCCAAAGGAGAAATCGCGTGAGCCATTTTTAAATCAGTATAGTTCTTCTTCAACGACGCTAGATTTTCTTGTAAATCTGCAGTTGATAATTCTTTAATTTCTGACTGTTTCATTTTCTTATCGAATTAAGCGTTATCAAAATCACGCGCGATCATAAACTTAGTTTTAACAGGAAGTTTCTGTGCTGCTAAACGTAATGCTTCTTTAGCTACGTCCATTGGTACACCACCAACTTCAAATAAAACTCTTCCTGGCTTAACTACAGCTACAAAATATTCTGGCGCTCCTTTACCTTTACCCATACGTACTTCTAATGGTTTTTTGGTAATAGGTTTGTCCGGAAATATTTTAATCCATAATTGACCTTCTCTTTTCATATGACGAGTCGCTGCGATACGTGCTGCTTCAATCTGACGAGATGTAAGTAAGTTCTGATCTAAAGACTTAATTCCAAACATTCCGTTTGAAAGTTGAGTCCCTCTTCCAGAGTTTCCTTTCATGTTCCCCTTCGCTTTCTGTACCTTACGGTATTTTACTCTTTTAGGCTGTAACATTTTTAATTTCTAATTTTAAAAATTATTTTCTTCTACGAGATTGTTGTTTCTTATTATTTCCACCTTGCTTTTTTGACAAACCAACTAATGGAGATAATTCTCTTTTTCCATAAACCTCACCTTTCATAATCCACACTTTAACTCCGATTCTACCGTAAGTTGTATGTGCTTCTACAAGTGCATAATCAATGTCTGCTCTAAAAGTAGAAAGAGGAATTCTACCTTCTTTATAGTGCTCAGAACGTGCCATTTCAGCTCCATTTAAACGACCTGACAACTGTACCTTAATACCTTCAGAATTCATTCTCATTGCAGCAGCAATAGCCATTTTTGTTGCACGTTTATAAGAAATTCTATTTTCAATTTGACGAGCAATACTAGATGCTACTAATTTAGCGTCTAATTCTGGGCGTTTAATTTCAAAAATATTAATTTGAACTTCTTTACCAGTAATTTTCTTAAGCTCTTCTTTTAACTTGTCTACCTCTTGACCTCCTTTACCAATAATGATACCAGGACGAGCCGTAGTGATAGTAACGGTTACAAGTTTAAGAGTTCTTTCGATAATTACTCGAGAAACACTAGCTTTAGATAGACGTGCGTGAACGTACTTTCTGATCTTATCGTCTTCGGCAAGCTTGTCACCATAATCGTTTCCTCCGTACCAGTTAGATTCCCATCCTCTGATAATTCCTAAGCGATTTCCGATTGGATTTGTTTTTTGTCCCATACTCTTATTAAGCTTGTGTGTTATTGTTAGC
>CAZJWI010000074.1:0-22808 GCA_964549485.1 uncultured Flavobacteriaceae bacterium | reverse complement strand
TAATACGGGCAAGTGCTCCAATCGCATCCATAACCCCTCCAAACACCATGGCACAAATAATGAGCCAGATGGTTTCTAGCATTCCTGCCATTCCTTTGGCAGAGAAAAGATCGGCAAGTATGGGGTTGTCTGTAGCAACCGTGGTTTCGACCGTAATGGCGTTTAAAATACCCTTATAGCCAGAGGTAAAAGTTAAGGTTTCGGCTTGAGATACAGCCAAAACAACTTCTGGTTGAAAAATAAGCGCAGCAACCGCGCCCAATAAAGTACCTGCCAATAAGGCGATAAGTGGTGGCGTCTTCTTTACAATTAGAAAGATCACAATGGCTGGCACTAAAAATAGCCAGGGACTGATATTAAAAGAGGCTTCTATAGCAGTGAGTATTTCGCTAGAATCTGCAGCGCCAGTAGTATCTAAAGACAAACCTATGATGATAAATACAATTAAAGTAATGACGATTGTAGGTACTGTGGTGTAGGTCATATACTTGATGTGTGTAAAGAGATCGGTGCCTGCCATGGCAGGGGCAAGGTTGGTTGTATCACTCATAGGCGAGAGTTTATCGCCAAAATAAGCACCCGATAATACAGCACCCGCTGTCATACCTACAGAGATACCTAACGCTTCTGCAATACCTATAAGGGCAATACCTACGGTAGCCGATGTGGTCCAACTACTTCCTGTGGCTATAGAAATAACCGCACAAATAATAACACAGGCTGCTAAGAATATAGTAGGATTGAGTAGTTGCAGGCCATAGTAAATCATCGTTGGGATAATTCCGCTGATGAGCCAAGTACCAGCCAAGGCTCCAACCATAAGCAAGATAAGCAAAGCCCCTGTGGTCGATTTGACGTTTTGAGAAACCTCTTCGACCATGGTTTTGTAGCTAACCTTATTAAAATGTCCAACAATTGCAGCCACTGTAGCACCCAGTAAGAGTATAAATTGATTAGATCCAGATAAGGCATCATCTCCAAATACAAAAACATTGTAGGCCAACATGCCCACTAAGGCAATAATAGGGATTAGCGCCTCCCAAATATTAAGTTCTCTGTTTTCGATGATCTTTTGATTGTTGCTGTCCTGAGTCTGACTATCCATAAAAATTATATTATGATGTAATGTTACGATTTTGTTGGGTGATGGGCAAACATAAATTGGTGAGGTCTTCTAGGTGAAATCGCATAAAATGTTGGACAGCATATGACCAACACGACGGCTGCCCAAAACAGATATTCTAGCTATTTTGTAGGAAATTTCTACATACTACTTATGGGAAAAACGTAACTCAATTGCGGGAAAATTATATCATAAAAAAGGTTAAACCGTTCAATTTTTGTGTTTTTGACCGATTTTTTTGTGTTGTTTGTCGAATAGTTAGCTATTTATGAGTTAGTTACAATTTTCACATCATATTTTTGGCATCCCAAATCGTTACATTATGAATCAATTACTACGCATCGCTGCGCTGTTGGCGTGCACTTTTTTGAATGCTCAGGTAGGAATCTACACGACCAACCCAAAGTCTTCCTTAGATATACAAACACCAAATCCGGGAGCTCCTACAGTTACCGATGGTTTATTAATACCTAGAATTGATACATTTCCAGCAACCAATCCCAATGCTGATCAACAGTCTATGTTGGTGTATTTGACCACAGATCAAACAGCTCTTAATATTTCTGGTACCCCACAAGACTATGATATAGGATATTATTATTGGGACAATACCCAAACCAACTGGATCGCTTTTAATTATACCGGCGGTCCTGCCTGGGAAATAGGAGGTAATAATAACGTCACTAGTGGGACACATTTTTTGGGTACAACCAACGCTGAAGAAGTTGACTTTAGAGTAAATAATAAGCATATCGCTCGCATTACCGAGCTTGGACAATTTGAATTAGAAGCCGATGAGAAGTCTGTATTTATAGGTTTTGAAGCAGGTGAGGCCTACGATCCAGACAATACTGCTGCAGAGCAAAACACCTTTGTAGGTTATCAGGCTGGAAAGGATAACAGTGCAGGCCGCGATAACGTTGGGGTGGGCGCTATGTCTATGACCAACAATACTACAGGTAATTTTAATACGGCTATTGGTGATGAAACCCTAGAAAACAACACCACCGGAAGTGCAAATTCTGCCTTTGGAAATAACGCTTTACGCGCAAACATTAATGGCGGTAATAATTCGGCTTTTGGCGAGGCTTCTTTAGATTCTAATACTTCAGGAGATGGCAACACCGCCTTTGGATCAAATGCGGGTGAGACCAATACAACGGGAGATAATAATGTTTTTGTAGGTAAAGATGCCGATGCTGTTTTTACTGGATATAATGAGATGATTGCTATTGGTCATGGAGCCGAGGTGTCTAATAATAGATCTATGGCTATTGGAGCCTTTACCGATGCGCAAGATCCCTCTTCTATGGCTATTGGAGATGACGCCAATGTAGTGGGAGGCTCTTCCAGATCTATCGCCATAGGTAAAGATGCCAATATTGATGGAGGTTCATCTGATGCAATTAATATAGGGATAGGAAGTACTATAAACAACGGAGCCTCATCTAGCTTGGCTATCGGAAATGGCAACAGTCTTGCTGGTGGGGTCAACAATGCCATTGCACTGGGCAATAATATTACCATACAAAATGGATACGATAACGCCATAGGGATTGGTAACGGAGCCACTCCTACTAAGGCCAACCAATTAATGTACGGAACCATTACTGAAGTCGATCTCAACGGAGCAGTTGTGGTTAATGCATCTGATGCTCGTTTTAAGTATGCTGTCAAAGAAGACGTACCAGGGCTTGACTTTATTACAAAACTGCGCCCGGTGACTTATAAATTTGATTATACCAAATTAGATCGCTTTCACAAAGCAGGAAAAATAAGAAGCAATACCGAGCAAATAGAAACGGGGTTTATCGCACAGGAGATAGAAGCCGCCATGAATGCCACCGGTTATGATTTTAATGGTCTTATTATACCCGAAAATAAAGACACAGATAACTATAAAGTGTCTTACGTCAAATTTGTAGTGCCATTGGTACAAGCGGTACAGGAACAACAAAAGGAAATATCGGAGTTAAAAGCCAAAGTAGGTGAGATAGATCGTCTTAAACAACAACTTGATGAGCTCAAAGCCATGCTCATAGACAGGAGTGATCTCACGCAAAGTGTTAGGAATACTAAAACTGGAGAATAATAACACCTAAGGTGTGATACGCAAACAAAGCCAGAAAAAAAGCCGATCAATCAGATCGGCTTTTTTGATTTAGGATTTTGTTTTATGAAGCTGCCATGGCGTTTGTAGGCAAGGGTTCTAGTATGCCCAAAGATTCCATACAAGCCCTCATCATGCGATAGGTTCTTGCGATATCATCGTCAAGCCCAATAGAGAAACGAATAAGCCCATCTGTTAATCCCATAGCGGCTTGTTCATCTTCTGGAATTTCTGATGAGGTCGAACTACCCGGAGCGCTAAAAAGCGTTTTATAAAATCCTAGCGATACCGCTAGGTATCCAAGGTTGCGTTCTTGCATTAATTCCATCAGGGCGTTGGCATTTTCTAAAGATCCTACATCTATAGTAAGCATGCCTCCATATCCGTAATCTGGATTCATCATACGGTTAAATACGGTGTGGCTTGGATGAGATGGCAAGCCAGGATAAACGGTTCTCAACCCATCGGCTTCAAATTTTTGAGCGAGAAACAAGGCATTGTGACTGTGCTGTTTCATACGTATGTGTAGGGTTCTCAGATTTTTAAGGACAGAGGCCGCTCTAAGACTATCCATCGTAGGTCCTAAAAGCATACTTGCCCCGTCATTAACATTGCGCAACTCATCAATAAATTCTTGACTTCCGCATACCACACCCCCAACGGTATCAGAAGATCCGTTGATAAATTTGGTGAGACTGTGTATGACGATATCGGCGCCGTGAGTCATTGGGGTAATCGATAAAGGTGAGAAGGTATTGTCAACTACTAAAGCGATGTTATGCTTTCGCGAAAGCGCACTAAGAGCCTCCAAATCAGCGATTTCTAGTAGTGGATTACTCACACTTTCGCAATAGAGTACTTTGGTGTTTTTGGTAATAGCGGCGGCAACAGCATCCATATTGGTAATGTCTACAAAAGAGGTGCTTATCCCAAACTTAGGCGCAAAATTCTTTAAAAACGCATAGGTCCCTCCGTAAATCGTACGGCTAGAAACGATATGATCTCCTTGTTGACACAACTGCATCAGGGTTGGAGTTATCGCGCCCATCCCACTGGCCGAAACATTTGCGGTTTCTGTCCCTTCCATTGCGGCAAGTGCTTGGCCTAGGTATAGATTTGATGGGGTACTATGTCTGGAGTATAGATAACAACCATCGGCATTGCCTTCAAATGTGTCAAACATAGTTTTGGCCGACAAAAAGGTATAGGTCGAACTATCTGAAATAGAAGGGTTAACACCTCCAAATTCGCCAAAATATTGCAGATCTTGAATTTCGTTTGCGGGTTTATAGGCCATGATCAATGTTTTTAAATGAATAAATATCTTGATTAAACATTTTTAATAGTTTAATTAACATCAAATGTATATAGCTATTTATATAAAATCAATCAATAGTTAAATATTTAGATTAATTTTCGGTATTTTTAAATTTGATGCACTATACGCTTTCGCGAAAGCGCACATATATAACCTAGACCAGATATATTTTCTATGATTAAGATGGATGCTATTGATAAAAAGCTATTGGCCTTGCTTCAACAAGATTGTAAAAAGACCAATAAAGAACTGTCACACCTGCTCAATTTGTCTGTGACTGCGATCTACGAACGTATTAAAAAATTAGAGCGTGAGGGAATTATTAAGCGCTATGTAGGATTGGTAGACAAATCAAAGGTGGGTCGCGATTTTGTCGTGTTTTGTCATATCAAACTCACTCAGCATCGCAAAGAATACCTCACGGCTTTTGAACGAGCTGTGCAACAGCTTGAGGAGGTTGTTGCTTGTTTTCATGTAAGCGGTGATTATGATTATATTTTGAAAGTGTTGGTGAAAGACATCGATGCCTTTAGAGAGTTTATGGTGACAGAGTTGACATCTTTAGACCATATTGGGAGTACCTATAGCTCTTTCGTAATTAACGAGGTCAAACACACCACCGCGGTAAGTATATAGCTATGAGAGCATCAGCGGGACTTGCTTTAGAGTGTTTTATTCTATTTGTCGCTATTCCATTAGGATTACTGCTTCCTGTAGGTGTAGGGGCTAAAGCTATAGTGGTAGGATTAGCTTTTGTGTATCTCCTTTATATGCTTTTTAAAAAAACGACTATTGGCTGGGGCTTTAAAAAAGCACTTCCCTGGACTTGGTTCCTAAAAAGCCTTGGTTTTAGATTGCTTATTATAGTCGTGGTCACCACATTATTTGTTTATACCTATGCACCAGAGGCGTTATTTTGTGTGCCCAAAACCAATATGAAATTGTTTGTCATCATTCTGGCAGTGTATACCTTTTTATCGGTTTGGCCACAAGAGATCATCTATCGCAGTTTCTTTTTTGCTCGCTATTCGAGCTTTTTTAAAAGCCAATATCTCCTTATTTTTGTCAATGCGGTGCTGTTTTCGATGGCGCATTTGTTTTTTCTCAATCTTATGGTGAGTCTGCTCACCTTTATAGGAGGATTGCTCTTTGCGCATACCTATGCCAAAACCAAATCGACGTTACTGGTTTCTGTTGAACACGCAGCATACGGCTGTTGGCTCTTTACCGTGGGTATGGGAGAAATGCTCGCGTTCCCTGGAATGGGTGCCTGCTCATAAAAAAAGCCACTGCTAGGGCAATGGCTTTTACAATAAGTAATTTATCTCTTTTAAATATCGTCAAAACTGACATCTGTAAAGCGATCGGCAGTTGGAGTAGTTTCACTAGTAGCAGTCGCTGCAGTTGTTGTAGGTTCTGGACGGGTATAATTGCTCTGGTGACGATCACTGATCACTTCGTGCCCTTTTTCTTCCAAAACAAAATTTGTCATTTCGGCTAAAATGTCACTAAACCCTTGAAAATCTTCCTTGTATAGATAGATCTTGTGTTTTTTGAAGTGAAAAGAACCATCGTCATTGGTAAACTTTTTACTCTCTGTGATGGTTAGGTAATAATCTCCAGCTTTGGTAGATCGTACATCAAAAAAATAGGTTCTTCTACCTGCTCTTAAAACTTTAGAAAATATTTCTTCGTTCTCCCTCGTTCCGTAATCGCTCATAGTCAGCCTGTGGTTATTGGTTTTAAATTAGTTCCTCAAAAATGCTAAAAAAAACCACTGCACCCAATTTTTTTTTAATTTTCTTTCTCATCCAATTGTTTCAGATAAAGTTCTTTGTAATAACCATCTTCTGCTATTAGTTGATTATGAGTGCCTTGTTGTACTATTCGACCTTCTTCTAAGATGATAATACGGTCGGCATTTTTGGCAGAAGAGATGCGATGACTTACAATTACAGTGGTTGTCTTTGCGGCAATCTTGGCGAGGTTAGAAAGGATTTCTTCCTCGGTTTCAGTATCTACGGCGCTTAAACTATCATCGAGCAATAAAATTTGAGGCTGTGCAATAAGTGCTCGCGCTATAGAAACACGCTGTTTTTGACCTCCAGATAAGGTGATGCCCCGTTCTCCCAAAACGGTATCGTATCCATTTTTAAAGCCAATAATATTTTGGTGAACACAGGCCGCTTTAGCGAAAGCAATGACCTGCTCATCAGAAGCGTTAACATCCCCAAATTTGATATTTTCCTTTAAGGTATCTGAAAATAGAAAAGCATCTTGTGGCACATAGCCTATACTTTTGCGTAGCTCGCTTAGATGTACTTGGGGTAGGGGCTTGCCATCGAGTAAAATCTGTCCCGATTGGACATCATACAGCCGTCCAATTAATTCGAGTATAGTAGATTTTCCAGAGCCTGTACTGCCTATAATGGCTAGGGTTTCACCATTTTTAACTTCAAAACTAACTTCTTTTAAAGCCGTTATATTGGTGTCTTCGTAGGTAAAACTCACATTGTCAAATTCAATATCCCCTTTAATAGGGGAGTGAGTTTCGACCTTATTTTGAATACTTGGTTGGATATCTAGAAATTCATTGATACGCTCTTGAGAGGCTTCGGCGGCTTTGATAATTGAGGTAACCCAACCAACAGTAGCCACGGGCCAGGTAAGCATATTGACAAACATGATAAACTCGACAAGCGTGCCAAAATCGGTAATAGTGCCATCGATATACTGTTGTCCTCCTATAAAGATGACCAGAAGATTACTCGCTCCAATAAGTCCTATCATCAAAGGAAAAAAGAAGGCTTGCACCTTAACCAGATCTAAATTTTTCTCCTTGCTATCATCACTCAAGGTTTCAAAATCGTCATAGGTCTGTCCCTCCAAGGTATAGGCCTTTATAACCGCAATACCACTAAAGGACTCTTGGGTATAGGTTGTAAGTTTGGAGAGGTATTGCTGCACTATGGTACTGCGTTTGTGAATTTCTTTGCTCAGTTTATAAATAGAAATTGATAGCACAGGTAAAGGAATAAGCGTATAAAGGGTCAAACTTGGCGCTGTAGCATACATATAAGGTATAACTGTGGCAAATAATACCAAAGCGTTGAGCAAGTACATAATGGCTGGACCTACATACATACGTACTTTACCTACGTCTTCTGAGATTCGATTCATCAAATCTCCTGTTCTGTTTTGTTTATAAAAATTTAAAGAGAGCCGCTGGTATTGGGCATAGATGTCATTCTTAAGGTCGGCTTCTATAAAGCGGGAGACTACGATGATCATTTGCCGCATCAAAAAGGTAAACAGACCAGAAAGCGCAGTGGCGCCCAAAAGCAACAATAGGTATTTGAGCAATCCACTTTTTAAAAGATCGACTCCTATCTCATCCTTGGTATAGGCGCGTACCACATCGACGGTTTTTCCAATAAAGTTGACATTGGCCACAGCAAAGACTCTCGCGGCGATCACGATAAAAAAGCCAAGAAGCAGTCGCCACTTGTATTTGAGAAAATAGGGATTTAAGGCTTTGAGAGCATTCATGTCATTCTAATAGGGTCTTGCTCATCGTTTCTGAGCGCCACGAAGGTCGCTATTTTTTATTTTTGTTGGTACTCCTAACTTCAAAAAATATAAAAACCTAGGTACCCTATTGAGAATCTAGACCTTACTCACTAAAAACTGCCTTGTGATTTGTGAATTTTATTAACAAATTCGCAATTAACACAAAATTAGAGGAATGTAAATTGTATTATTCATTATTTTAGCCCCATAAAATTCTGAATAATAGAATTTCTACTTTAAAATATATACCTTATGGAAGTGGATGTACTTTCTTTAGATCAACTAGACAAAATTGCACCTGTCTTTGGACAGCAATCTTTTAACGATCACGAACAAATTGTTTTTTGTAATGATCCAGACACCGGCTTAAAAGCCATTATTGGGATTCACAACACAGTTTTAGGACCAGCTCTTGGAGGTACCCGAATGTGGAATTATGCTACAGAGTGGGATGCACTTAATGACGTATTGAGACTTTCAAGAGGAATGTCTTTTAAAAGTGCCATTACCGGCTTAAACTTAGGAGGAGGGAAAGCCGTTATAATTGGCGATGCCAAGACGCAAAAAACACCCGAACTCATGAAGCGATTTGGGGAGTTTGTACATTCGTTGAGCGGGAAGTATATCACTGCCGAAGACGTGGGTATGGAAACTGCCGATATGGACTTGGTTCGCACGGTAACACCTTATGTAACCGGGATTTCTGAAGATAAGGGTGGTGCTGGTAATCCTTCTCCAATTACAGCCTATGGGGTATTTATGGGGATGAAAGCTGCTGCTCAGTACGCCTATGGTTCTGACAACCTTGAAGGTAAAAAAGTATTGGTGCAAGGAATAGGCCACGTAGGAGAGGTCTTGGTAGAGCATATTACTAATGAAGGCGCCGAAGTATATATCAGTGACATCAATCAGCAACGTTTGGAAAGCGTACGCGACAGTTATGGCGCCAAAATTTTTACAGGCGAAAACGTCTATGCTGCCGATGTTGATATTTATGCGCCTTGTGCATTGGGTGCTACAATTAACGATAATACCATTAATGCGCTTAAAGCGAAAGTAATTGCAGGAGCTGCCAATAATCAATTGGCCGATGAAAACCTTCACGGACATATGCTTCAGGAGAGAGGTATTGTGTATGCCCCAGACTTTTTAATTAATGCGGGTGGGATTATAAATGTATATGCCGAATTAGAAAATTACGACAAGCAAGAAATTATTCGCAAGACAGAGAATATATTTGATACGACCTTAGAAATACTCGCCATGGCCGAGACCGATGGGATTACTTCCCATCAGGCCGCATTAAAAATTGCTGTTGAACGCATCGAAAATCGTAAGAAGAGTCAATCGTAAAAGATGGAGTTTTAGTACTACGGTTACCGAGAAAAGACTATTTTTGCAAGGGTTTTACACAAAGTAAGGCCCTTGTTTTATTTAAAAGTTCTTTGGTGATATGTTGAACAGACGCCACATCCGTGTCAAAGTAATGCAGTCTATTTATGCGATGGATTGTAAACCGCAGGCATCTTTGCCCGCAGAAGAGAAGTTTATAGATGAGAGTTTACAACAGGTATATCATTTATACCTCTTGCTTCTCGATTTGATGGTAGAGGTACACGCTTTCGCGAAAGCGCGCCAAGAGAAAAACGCCAAGAAGATTCTTGCTACAGAATCTGACATCAATCCCAATACAAAGTTTATCAATAATCAGGTTTTGGTCAAATTGGCCTCAAACAAATTATTGCAAGATGCTTTGGACAAACGTAAATTGAAAAATTGGCGTCTTGACGATGAATATGTTGCATTGATATACAACGCACTCGAAGCCAGTGATTGCTATCAAGATTATATGAATAGCGGCCCAACAGATTTTAAAGAAGACCGCAGTTTTGTCATTCAATTTTATACAGAAGTGCTTGCTCCTAATGATAAATTATACGACTATTTGGAGGATAAACAATTGACCTGGCTCGATGATTTACCCCTGGTTAATATGGCGGTGTTAAAGCGCTTACAGAAATTAAAGCCAACTTCTCCAGAAAGTGTATTGTTGCCAGCGCTGTATAAAAATGAGGACGATCGGGCTTTTGGGCGTGAACTCTTGAGTCAGACTGTAGGTCATGACGATTTTTTAACAAAAGAAATTTCAAATAATACACCAAATTGGGATAAAGAACGTATCGCAGATGTAGATATGGTCTTAATTAAAATGGCGCTTTGTGAATTTTTGAAATTCCCGTCTATCCCCGTTAAAGCAACCATAAATGAATACTTAGAGATTGCCAAAGAGTATTCGACACCCAAGAGTAGCATCTTTATTAATGGGATACTCGATAAGTTAGTCAAGCAGTACCGTAAAAACAATACGTTAAAGAAAAGCGGAAGGGGCTTACAAGAATAAAAATTTTACTACTTTTGAAGATAATTTTAATTAAAATTTTAAAACAATGAAAAAAGGTATTTTAGTATTAGGTGTACTAACTGCTATGATCTTTACGTCTTGTAAAGAGGACGCGACAAGTAAAGTAAAAGAAGAGAATGTAGAAGTAGCTGCAGCTCGTGATGAGAAAGCTACAGAATATCCTGTAATGACTTTTGACGAAACAGAATACGATTTCGGAAAAATCAAAAAAGGAAATGCAGTAGAGCACAAATTTACATTTACCAATACAGGTAAAGCGCCATTAGTAATCGTTGACGCGAAGAGTTCTTGTGGATGTACTGTGCCTCAGTACTCTAAAGACCCTGTTGCTCCTGGTGAAAAAGGAGAGCTTCTTGTAAAATATAACGGTAGCGGTACCAATGCAGTTACAAAAACAGTAACGATCAAAGCAAATACTGCTTCTGGAAAAGAGACGATCCGTATCAAAGCATTTGTTGAAGCTGCCGCCGCTGGCGCTGCCAAATAATTTGTATGGGTGACTTAGGACAACTTGCAGGTCCGATACTACTCTTTGCAGTATTTATCATTTTTTTTATTGTTTTACCGCAACGAAAAAAGATCAAGCAAGAAAAAGAATTTGATAATGCACTCAAAAAAGGTGACAAAGTAGTTACCAAAAGTGGGCTTCATGGCAAACTCCTCGAATTAAACGCCGATGGTACCTGTATTATAGAAACAGGTGCAGGCAAAATGAAGTTTGAGCGTTCGGCCTTGTCAATTGAACTTACAAAAGCGTTGACAAAAAGTGCAAGCACGAAATAATTGAGTTATTATCATATAGAAAAACCTCGCAACCAAGTTGCGAGGTTTTTTTATGATCTATTCTAAAGTAAATTGTATCGATTGATCGTCAATTTGGGCATTGGCTCTGTCTACTTCTTCTTGGGTTGGGGGGGGGCTTGTTGGCTTTCCATAGCTTCGGGCTCAAAACTCAAGGCGGCAACAATCGGAAAATGATCAGATCCAATACTGGTTCCTGCCCCTATTTTTTTTATGCGAAAGTGCGGTGACACAAATAAATGATCCAGAGGCCATCGCATTAACCAACTATTGGCGCTAAAGGTGTTGTAAAAACCTCGACCTATTCTTGGATCCAGTAAACGACTTACCGATCTAAAAAGTGAGGTGGTATTTGACCAGGCCACGTCATTAAAATCACCCAAGACAATGACAGGCTTGTCTGTATTTTGCGCCTCAAATGCGGTGAGCATCATTTCTTTGTCCCTATCAGAAGAGGACGCTTTGTGCTGAGGCATGGGTGGAGTAGGGTGTATAGCCAATACTTGTACTTGGGTGCCATTCTCTAAGGTGGCTAAGGCCTTCATAGACGGAATCTGATCAGAAACCTGGTAGCGTATGGCTGTCTCTTCTAAAGGGAGAGTAGAGTACATTAGCATACCATAAGTATTATCAAGTGGTTCGGTTAAAAAATATGGATGGGATTTGCTCAGGGTGGGATGCACAGCGTCAAACCATTTTTGATCGGTCTCCATAAGTAAAATGAGATGAGGAGCCTCCTTTTCTATAGCGCTCAATAGCTGGTCGTAGGAGGTGTTTTTTTGATAGACATTTGCGTTAAAAATGCGTACATCCTCTTGGGCCGCGCTAGAACTGTTAGCGAGCTCTAGATCGGCTAGTGGGGTGTAGGGGTAGATTTTTACAAATTGATATATAAAGCAAGTTATCAAAACCACTATAAAGGCGTAATCTCTCCAATTTCTAAGATCAAATTTGACCAAAAAAACACCAATTGCCATCAAGGTAAGACCAGTGAGTTGTGCATGTGGAAAATCAAACATTCTTACCCACCAATTATCGGCAGCTGCAATTGGGATAAGCGTTAATAATATGGCGAGTAATCCAAATAATTGTAATCCTTTTTTTAGCGTCATTGGTTAGATTTTAGTTATTGAAATATACCTATTACTGCAATTAAATAAGAACTGTAATAAGCGAATGGTGCGCTCATAAAAAAGCGGTGTCTGAAAGACCTGTGTCGTATGAGCATTTCAAATATTGGGAGAGACCCACGCGAGCAATTTCAAAAAATGTATCTTTGCGATCCCAACACGGTTTTGATATAGATTTATGAGTCAAAAAGTATTACTTAATGCCACCGAGGTCAATATTATCTTACATAGACTGGCGTGTCAATTGATCGAGAATCACACCGACTTTTCTGAAACAGTACTCATAGGTATACAGCCGCGCGGCATCTTTCTGGCAGAGCGCATTGCAAAATTATTGAGAGAATCATACCATATACAAGAGGTGGTATTGGGCTATTTGGATATTACCTTTTACCGAGATGATTTTAGACGGTCAGAAAAAATTCTTGAGGCCAATAAGACCAAAATTGACTTTGTCGTAGAAAATAAAAAGGTCGTATTTATTGATGATGTGCTCTATACTGGGCGTAGTATCAATGCCGCCCTTACAGCACTACAGAGTTTTGGACGTCCTCAAGAAGTAGAACTTATGTGTTTGATCGATAGACGATTTAGTAGGCATTTGCCCATACAACCTGATTACAGGGGGCGTCAGGTAGATGCCATAAATGAAGAAAAAGTAAAAGTGAGCTGGGTAGAAAATGAGGGAGAGGATAGTGTTTATGTTGTTAAAAGCTAAGAAAGTAAGACTATGAGTGAATTGAGCGTCAATCATTTGCTAGGCATCAAATACATCAATGAAGCAGATATTGATCTGATTTTTAAAACGGCAGACCACTTTAAAGAGGTCATCAATCGACCTATTAAAAAAGTACCCTCACTAAGAGATATTACTATTGCCAACTTGTTTTTTGAAAACAGTACACGTACCAAATTGTCTTTTGAGCTGGCAGAAAAACGCTTGAGCGCCGATGTAATCAACTTTTCGGCGGCCGCCTCATCGGTAAAAAAGGGAGAGACCCTAATTGATACGGTAAACAATATCTTGTCTATGAAAGTGGATATGGTGGTGATGCGTCACCCCAATCCTGGGGCAGGGGTATTTTTATCAAAACACATCAATGCCAGTATAGTAAATGCAGGAGATGGAGCACATGAACACCCAACACAGGCCTTGCTCGATAGTTATTCCATACGAGAGCGCCTGGGGGATGTAGCAGGTAAAAAGGTGGTTATCGTAGGCGATATCTTGCACAGCCGTGTGGCCTTGTCCAATATATATGCCCTTAAGCTGCAAGGAGCCGAGGTTAAGGTGTGTGGGCCCAAAACACTCTTACCAAAATATATCGAAAGTCTGGGTGTTACGGTAGAGTTGGATATTAGAAAAGCTTTAGCTTGGTGTGATGTAGCTAATATGTTGCGGGTTCAAAACGAACGCATGGATATTAGTTACTTTCCAACTACCAGAGAGTATACCCAACAATACGGGGTTAACAAACAAATGCTAGATAGCTTAGACAAGCAAATAGTCATCATGCATCCAGGTCCTATTAATCGCGGAGTTGAAATTACTAGCGATGTAGCAGATTCTGAGCATGCCATCATTTTAGATCAGGTTCAAAATGGTGTGGCTATACGAATGGCAGTTATTTATTTACTTGCTTCAAAAATTAAACAATAATGCAGGTTACTAAAAAAGATACCTATACTATTCTCGCCGATGATCACAATGATGTAATCGCTTTTGCCAAATATCTTGAACGGGCAGTACCCGGGACTTTTGAGCATCTTAATCTCGTTATTGATCTTTTAAAATACGACGATTTAAAGCTGGAGGAGTTAGTACATTTTATAAAACTTTCCAATTATCAGCGCGCGGGGAAGAAAAGTTATGTTTTGGTGAATAAGGGGATCAATTTTGACCTCGTACCCGATGAGATGGTGGTTGTTCCAACTCTTACAGAGGCCGAAGACATTATTCAAATGGAAGAAATTGAGCGCGATCTTGGTTTTTAAACAGGGAAGATGGCCTCTCAAATCACACTTTCAATTTTAGGTTGCTATGCGGCTGCACCTGGTACTTTTAAAAATCCAACCGCTCAGGTAGTTGATATCCGCAACCATTTATTTTTGGTAGACTGTGGTGAGGGCACGCAAGTGGCGCTACGGAAAAATCGAATTAAATTTTCACGTATTAAGCATATTTTCATATCCCATTTACACGGCGATCATTTCTATGGATTGATGGGTGTGATTTCAACATTTAGTTTACTCAAGCGCAGCGCAGCCTTAACTATTTACGGTCCTAAAGGGATCAAAGAGTTGTGTTTGTTACAGTTAAAACTCTCCCAGGCATATACCAGTTACCCCTTACATTTTCATGAAATCACGACCAAAGAGCCTACCCTTATTTTCGAAGATGAGCGCGTTGTTGTAAGCACCATTCCGTTGAAACATCGAATATATACCAATGGCTTTCTCTTTCAAGAAAAACTGGGAGAAAGGCGTCTGGACATCAATGCCTGTTTACAACACCAAATAGACAAAGCTTATTATGCCAAAATAAAACAGGGAGGCGATGTGACCCTGGAGGATGGTAGCCTTATAGCCAATACCGATTTGAGCTTTGACCCTGACCCTCCAAAAAGCTACGCCTATTGTAGTGATACCGCTTATAGCGAAAACATAATTTCATACGTCAAACAAGCTACCGCGCTTTATCATGAGGCTACTTTTTTAAACAGTCATGAACATTTGTGTAAGCCTACAGGTCATAGCACGGCCGCGCAGGCTGCTCAAATTGCAGCTAAGGCAGAGGTAGGTCAACTCATTTTGGGGCATTTTTCGACACGTTATGCCTCATTAGAGGGGTTTATTGATGAAGCTTCACCTATTTTTGCCAACGTTCATCTTGCCGATGACGGAAAAGTATTTACCTTTTAGAAAATTGCACTATGAATCGAGAAAAACCGTTGGTACCCAGACCTATTCTGGCACAATTACAAGTGCATTTTGATGGACTCATTCCTAAAAATCTGTTTTTGGTAAGTCCAAATACACATTATAAAAAAGTCTATCATATTTCAGGATCTACAGCGGTAAAAGACAATATTACCATTGCCTTTAGGATTGCACTGTATCAAGACGAGCATATCTGTGATTATTTTTTAAATGCCGATGGTTACACAGAACACCGCAAATACGTAGTAGAGCGAGATGAAGTGTCGCTGCTGCCTAACTTTGAAGGCCAATACGGAGATAGCGATATCATAGATGATGGGCTGAGCTATCAGGAACATATGCGTATTGTAAAACACGATGCTCAGGTACGTAAGATGCTGATTAAAAAAGGTTTTATTAAGCGTTGAGCAAGGTGTTTTGCTATAATTAACTTTTGAAGATAGCGCGTATACCGCAATGACTTTTGCAGCTCTGATGCATCTGGTTCTGGTAGTAATGATTACATTAAATTCATGTGAAATTTAAGAGTCAACTTTTCTGTTTATAGTCGATTCTCGTACCTTTACTACTATGAATAGAGACATACACGATTATAGACAATCATATGAAGTTGGTAGCTTAGATATGAACCAGATGGAAAGGCATCCTATGGATCAATTTGGGCTGTGGTTTAAGGAAGTTGAAGACGAAGGAAGCCTTAGAGAACCTAACGCTATGAGTCTAGCCACACTGGGTCTAGACGGTTTTCCAAAAGCGCGTATTGTTTTATTGAAGGCCTACCCTAAGGAAGGTTTTATATTTTATACCAATTACAACAGCGAAAAAGGACAGAGTATCGCTGCCTATCCTAAAGTAGGGCTTTCTTTTTTTTGGCCCAATCTCGAACGACAGGTCATCATAAAAGGGCAAATCCAGAAACTTTCTAAGGAGAAATCTGATGCTTATTTTCAATCACGTCCCAAAGACAGTCAATTAGGCGCTTTAGTTTCTAATCAAAGTAGTGTCATTGCTTCTCGTGACGTTTTAGAGAATAAAATGGAACGTCTCAAAACCACCTATGCCAATACGGAGATTGAACGTCCTGATTATTGGGGTGGCTATATAGTCAAACCAGTATCCATAGAATTTTGGCAAGGTCGTCCTAGTCGCTTACACGATCGTATTCGCTATGAATTACACGAAGATAGCTGGCAAAAAAACCGATTAGCACCTTGATATGAAAACACTTTATTTAGTACGTCACGCAAAATCGAGTTGGGAGTTTGATGTTATCGATCATGAGCGCCCTTTAAATGAGAGAGGTCTAAGAGATGCCCCTCGTGTAGCGCAACGCGTTGCCCAAACCATGCCCAAACCAGATCTACTACTTAGCAGCGATGCCGTGCGCGCCAAGACGACTGCGGCCATTTTCGCGAAAGCGTTAGAGATACCTTCACAAGATATTGTTCTAAACCATAAACTGTATGATTTTGAGGGTAGGGATTTGATGGCGGTTATTAGGGATTGTGATGATAGCGTTGATACATTGATGGTTTTTGGACATAATCACGCGATGACATCGGTGGTAAATACCTATGGTGACAGGCATATCGATAATGTGCCCACAGCTGGTTTTACCGCTATCGCTTTTGATGTTTCTCACTGGAAAGACATTGCTCAAGGGAAAATAATTGCTTACCTAACCCCTAAAACACTCTAATATGACCAACACTCAAGAAGATCGTTATGTCAATCGCGAACTAAGCTGGCTACAATTTAATGCCAGAGTACTACAGGAGGCCGCAGATGAAACCGTACCACTTATTGAACGATTGCGATTTTTGGGGATATTCTCAAACAATTTGGATGAATTTTTTAGAGTGCGATATGCGACAGTAAGACGTATTGTTGAGGCTGGGCGCAAAGGTAGAAAGGCTTTAGGAGTGTATACCGCTCAAGAGCTGCTAGAAAAAATCACCGAAATTGTAATTAGACAACAAACCGAAAGTCTTGAAATTTTAAGCGATATCTATGACAAACTTGCCGATGAGCATATTTATGTTTTAAAAGAAACGGAGATTGAGCATCCCGAACATCATCAGTTTATAAAGAATTTTTACACCGAAAAGGTGAGTCCTGCTTTAGAAACTATCATCTTAAAAGAAGATGTAGAACTGCCCCGAATACAAGATCTCGATGCGTATCTCATGGTCAAAATGGATATTACTGACGCAGAGAAACCTCTTTATGCCCTTTTGGAAATTCCGAGTACGATAGAGCGTTTTGTTGTATTACCTAGAATTGATAATAAGGATTATATCATCGTATTAGACGATGTGATTCGTTACAATCTCGATGCGATATTTAATATTTTTAAATACGATAGCATCACTACTCATATGATTAAAATCACCAGAGATGCCGAGTTGGATATGGAAAGTGACTTGGGAAAGAGTTTTATCGAAAAATTATCCAAGAGTGTAAAAGGACGCGAAGATGGCGAACCCGTACGCTTTGTCTTTGATAAGACCATAGAGAAGGAGAAACTAGAATTTTTATTAAAAAAGTTAGGTATTGAGCGTACCGATAGTATTATTCCGGGAGGGCGGTATCACAATAGGAAAGACTACATGGGGTTCCCTAGTCTTGGAAGGACTAATTTATTGTATGAAAAACAAAAACCCTTACCCATTATAGGTTTGACCTTAGAATGCAGTATGTTCGAAAAAATTGCCGAACGCGATTACTTGCAATATGCTCCTTATCACACCTTTGCTTACACGATTAAATTTTTAAGAGAAGCCGCCTTAGATCCTGCGGTCAAAAGTGTAAAGATTACCATCTACCGTCTGGCCAGTGTGTCTCATATTGCCAGCGCCTTAATTAATGCAGCTCAAAATGGGAAAGAGGTAACGGTTCAAATAGAGCTCAGAGCACGGTTTGACGAGACCTCCAATATGCGTTATGCCCAGCGTATGGAAGATGAAGGAGTCAAACTCATATTTGGCGTGCCTGGCTTAAAAGTGCATTCCAAAGTATGTGTAATAGAACGTCAGGAAGGCAAGAAATTAAAGCGATACGGTTTTATAAGCACGGGTAATTTTAATCATTCGACAGCTAAGATTTATACCGATTATACCTTATTTACCGCCCATCAGCCAATATTAAAAGATCTGGCTAAGTTGTTTAATTTTTTTGACACCAACTATATAGTCAATAAGTACAAGCATTTGATCATTTCTCCACACTATGCGCGTAATACCTTTAACCGTTTGATTGATGCCGAGATCGAAAAAGCCAAGAATAATCAGCCGGCATTAATTCGTTTAAAGATTAACAGCATTTCAAATTATACGATTATTGATAAATTGTATGAGGCTAGTCAGGCTGGTGTGACCATAGAAATGATAGTTAGAGGTATTTGCTGTCTCATTCCTGGGGTGCCAGGCTTGAGCGAAAATATAAAGGTCATTAGTATTATTGATAAGTATCTGGAGCATCCCAGAGTCTATATGTTTGGGGCTCGGGGAGAAGAACAAGTTTATATTTCGTCTTCAGATTGGATGACCAGAAATCTTGATAACCGTGTCGAGGTTAGTTGTCCTATTGTTGATGACCGTATCAAACAAGAAATTATTGAAACCCATGATATTTGTTGGAACGACAATGTAAAGGCACGTATCATTAACGGCAGCGGAGACAATCAATATCTTAAAACAGAGGGCAAGGCCGTGCGTTCACAATTTGCGACTTATGAGTACTACTTAGAAAAACTCAAAGCCCATCATGCTTAATATTCAAAAATACGGCGCTATAGATATTGGTTCGAACGCCATAAGACTATTGATTGCCAATGTGATTGAGCAGCCCGAGAAAGAGGCCATATTTAGAAAAAGTGCCCTGATACGGGTACCTATTAGATTGGGGGAAGATGTTTTTAAAAGTGGGATTATTTCTGAGAACAACATCAGCCGAATGATCGATGCGATGAAGGCATTTGATCTTTTGATGAAAGCGCACCAAGTGGTAAAGTACAGAGCTTGTGCTACGAGTGCTATGCGTGAGGCTTCTAATGGTCAGGCTGTCGCCAAACGTATTAAAGAGGCCGCACAAATTGATATTGAGATTATAGATGGAGTTGAAGAAGCTGCTATTATTGCCGCTACCGATCTCTACGCAGTCATCGATTCTCAAAAAAATTACCTCTATGTTGATGTTGGTGGCGGAAGTACCGAATTTACCATTTTTAGCAAAGGAGATCTTATAGTGAGTAGATCTTTTCAAGTTGGGACTGTTCGTATACTAAACGACTTGGTGAGTAAGCGGGATTGGAGCGTTTTAGAAGATTGGATAAAGACGTATACTGCAGGCTATGACAATATTGATATAATTGGCTCTGGTGGAAATATCAACAAAATTTTTAAGATGAGCGGTAGAAAGATAGGCAAGTCAATTTCATACTTATATTTGATGGGTTTTTATAAAGACTTACAAAAAATGTCTTATGAGCAGCGCATAATAGACTTAGGACTCAATCAAGATCGTGCCGATGTAATTTTACCTGCCACTCGAATTTATTTGTCTGCTATGAAGTGGGCAGGATCTAAACAGATTTTTGTTCCTAAAATTGGTCTAGCCGATGGTATCATAAAAAGTCTGTATCTTACAGCGGTAAAATAGGGATGAACGCTTTTTTGCTGAAAATCAATACTAATACGCAAACCAAGGATTATGAAAAAAACATTACTTTTTCTTTTTTTAGCTGTTGTCACAACGGCCGCCATACAAGCTCAGGGCATTCGGTACGGCTTTAAAATGGGAGTAAACGCAAGTTCTGTAAGCAATTTTGAATTTGAAACATTCAATGTTAATGGAGGAGCTCAGACACCGGCCCCTTCAGAAGATGAAGATGGCCGTATCAATCTTACCGCCGGCTTCTTTGCAGAAATTCCAATTAATGAGACCTTTAGTATCCAACCAGAATTTGTATTCTCTTCTCAAGGAAATCAAGGTGAAGGCTTTAAAACCGATTATTTGCAAATTCCCGTAGGATTGCGCCTAAACTTTAATAAGTTATATGTTATGGCTGGGCCTCAAGTAGGTATTAAAGTATCCTTCTTTGAGCAATCAGAAGATTATAAATCGATTGATTTTCTTGGATTTGGAGCGATAGGCTATCACTTTGGAGAAAACTTTTTTATCGAAGGCCGCTACACTTTAGGATTTGCAGAGATTTTTGAGGATGATGCCGATATTCCGATTCTAGGACCCGTCGAAAATGGAGAAATCGATTTAGATACTCGCTATCGCAACTTATCTGGTAACAATACTTATATAAGCCTAGTCGTAGGATACCGATTATAAACCAATCATAAATACAAACACAAACCTGACTTCACTTGTCAGGTTTTTTTATTTTTAGGCAACGCGCTATCCGTGAATAGTTTCTCCTTTGCTTAGATCTTTCATGACTTCGGCTTCAAAAGCTAATAGCTCCTGCCATTTTTGATCTACTTGTTCACGATTGCCATATTTTCTGGCAAAATTCAAAAACATTGTATAATGCCCAGCTTCGCTAATCATTAATTTTCGATAAAATCGTCTAAGTTTCGCGTCTTCTAGTTCTTCAGACAATAACCTAAAGCGTTCACAGCTACGTGCTTCAATTAATGCCGCAACCAGTAAGCGGTTCACCAAACTTTCGGTACGAGAACCTCCTTTTGGAAAGTAGAATCGCAATTTATGCACATAAGGGTCTTTGCGTTCGCGTCCCAAGTGTAAACCACGTTCAATGAGAAGGTCGTGTACCATTTTAAAATGGCTCATTTCTTCCATTACCAAATCACTCATTTCTGACACTAGCTCTGTATGGTCTGGGAAACCAATAATAAATGATATTGCCGTAGATGCTGCTTTTTGTTCACAATAAGCGTGATCGGTAAGGATGTCTTCAATATTCTTTTCTACAATATTTACCCACCGCGGATCGGTAGGTAGTTTTAAATGCAGCATTTGTATGGGTGCTTTCTCTTTTTCCATAGGTTAAAGTTGAAGATCAAAGGTTTTACGTAACAGGTCTAATTCAGGGTTTTGCTCCCGCAACTTCTCGTATTTTTCCTGAGGAGTATAGGCGTATTTGCGTTGTACTTCTTCATTGACATGTATAACGAGACTGATGTCGTAATTGTTGAGCTTGCGTTTGAGAAATTCTAGAAGTGGGCCTTGGGCTCGTTCTACTTCAACTTTCATCGTTTCATTAGGGAACTCTAAATGTATAGCCGTGCCTTGCAATTTGGGAAGATCCGCTTCTAGATTGGACGCTAAAATCTTTTCTCCAGCTTTGGTCAATTTGTTAACGTACTCTTGCCATACAGCTTGCATGGCAATTTCTGTAAATGGCTCCTTAGGAAGATTTGTCTCATCTACTTTAACAGCAGCGCGTTGTTTTTCTAATTCTTTTTTCTTTTGTAAGCCTTTTAAAGAAAGACCAGAGACACCCTCTTTTCTCAGACCCAATTTGGGGGCTACAGGTTGTGGTAAAGCCTGGGTCGCTGCAGGTGTTTCATCAGAGGTTTCTGCAGGTGTATTGGCCTTATCATCAATTGTCAACGCCTGTTTTGAGCTTGTTTCAATAGCAGGAGTGTGTGCAATCTCAGGATCTACAGACGGCAAGTCTGGCTGTGCAGGTGCATCAGGCTTTTGAGGCGGCGTCTCGGTTAGGGTTGCTGTTGCGGTGGCTGTTTGTTGTTTCTGATGGAGAGCCGCCGCTTTATCGACCTTGTAGTAGGAGGGAGGTATTAGCTCTGTGCTATCCTTTTTTTTTTCTCCATCAAAAGTGATAGAGGCCAATTGCATTAAACAAAGCTCAACTAAAAGACGCTGATTACGGCTTGTTTTGTATTTGAGATCACAGTCATTGGCAATTTCAATGGCTTTCAGTAAAAACGCCATGTCGGCTTGTTGAGATTGTTCGTAGTACTTCTTTTTAGTACTATTGCCTACTTCCAATAAATGAATAGTAGGTGGGTTTTTACAGACCATCAAATCTCTAAAATGTGAGGCCAAACCAGCGATGTAATGATGCCCATCAAATCCTCTTGATAGAATGTCATTAAACTGTAGTAACAAGCCTGGAATATCATTATTAAGGATATGATCGGTCGAGGTAAAGTAGGTCTCGTAATCGAGTACATTTAAATTTTCGGTTACGGCTTTTCGCGTAAGCTGTTTCCCACTAAAGCTAACCACTCTATCAAATATCGACAAGGCGTCTCGCATGGCACCATCTGCCTTTTGAGCTATGATGTGAAGGGCTTCTTCATCGGCATCTACACCTTGTTCTCGGGCGATGTGGACCAAATGCTCACGCGCGGCGGTTACAGTGATGCGCTTAAAATCAAAAATTTGACATCGGG
>CAZJWI010000073.1:0-6166 GCA_964549485.1 uncultured Flavobacteriaceae bacterium | reverse complement strand
ACATCGGCTTTGTTTTGTCCTCTGAGATCACCAATAAAGTAGAAATATTCTTCTGGAGTCAAATACCCGATCAAAAAAGACTCGTCAATAAATGAAGCTGTATACGACTTCCAATCTTCGCTTTCGCTTACAATAACTTCTTTATTTTTTACAAAGCCAGTTGTAGGTTGTATAAGATCTAGTAGGCTACTAAAAAGGGTGGTTTTTCCAGCTCCGTTATTACCCACAAGGCCAAAGGCTTGTCCTTTTGGAATATGTATTTGTTCTAGGTCTAATACGGTGACACCGTTGTATTTTTTTGATAAGTTTTCTATTGTGATCATAGTCTTAGGAATTTTGTTTGTACGCCTGTAGCGTTTTGTATTTTTCTTTCTTATAGATTTTAATAATGAGATCAAAGACTTTGTCTCTAAAGGCAAATCCGATGAGGCCTGCCAATGCGACTAGCGCAAAACCAAAAACGGGTCCCAAGGTGAAATGACCTATGGCATACAGCGCCATGGGCGCAAACATTTTGGGTATACTAATGAGTAGTGTCTTGACATTGAAAGAACTTTTATCACCAAAGGCCTTCTTGCCACTGGTGAGATCTATAGGAGTTTTGATAAAGGCCCCGCCTAGTAAAACGAGGTGGGCGTTAATTCCCATATTGAAAATAGCACCTACCATTATTGCAGCCAGGGTTTCCCAACCAAAAAACACATAAGGAATGCACAAGATTAAAGAGGCCACCGTTCCTATCACTACAAGCCACCATTTGGAACGCAAATATTCTTTATATCTAATGTTTTGTGTCATCATCAAGGGGTAATACGCACTATCCCAACTTGGAACAAATTGACCAAATGAAAAAAGAAATCCGCCAGTGACAAAGACCGCGGCAAACATGCGCCAAAAAGGTCCGCTATACACTTCTATAGCATCTCCAAAAAATAATAGTCCGTAAAAGAGAAACAATACACTCATAAAAATGGTCGTTTTTGAGCGCTTATTTCGCATGATCAACTTGATGTCATTCTTTAAGAAGGTAGACAGCTTACCGAAACGATTGAGCCAATCCATGTTCTCATTGGTGGCAATGGCTTCTTTTTTGGCAAAGCCGGCATCTAGATATAGACGTTGTTTAAAATATGAAAATGCATAGGCTGCAGCTCCAATAGCCAAAGCAACAGGAAGCAAAGCGGGCCATATTTGGATATACATGCCGTGAAAAAATGGCTTGGTATAGACTGTGAAATCATAATAACCATAATACTGCAGCCCCCCCAAAATAGCAACTGCCAAACCTGCAATTACCACAGCGATAGTCTCATCATTAAGAAAGACATTGATAAAATTATTGAGATAGATCAAAGCGACCATACCCAGGTGCCAGGCAATGACTCCGAGCGGATCGTAACCCTGAATAAGCAATACCACCGTGAATGGAACGAAGAAAAAAGCGTACACCCAATTAAAAAAAGAAAGTACTGTTTTGCCCAGAGCAAACTTGACAATCTTAGCCTTGTTGAAGGGCATTAAAAGCAGTGGCTTAATATTAACCACAGGCATTTTTTGAAAGAAATAGCGTATCAGTAGATCAAGCACTATAAAATAAATCATAAACTGATTTACGGTCTCCAGTGGAGGTAGATTGTTATCTTCTAAGATAAAGAAGGTGACAACACCCATTATAGAGAAGATCCCGATAAAGTACAGCGCCCCAAATGCCATTAGTATTTTAAGGGCTAGGTTAGTCTGGAAGGAGGCACTTCTAAAAAATGCTTTCCATTCCAAGCGTAGAAATTGTTTAATCATTGCTCTTGATTGTTTACCGAAAGTTAGTGTTTAATTTGTCACAATTGTTACAACCATACCCTCTTACCTTTGTATTTTTGCCCAAAAAAAAATTTCACATGGCGCAATTTTATGAATTAGCTGTTAGCCAAATACAGCGAGTCACCCCTCAATCTGTGGCAGTAAGTTTTGCAATTCCCGATCAATTAAAAGACAGCTTTAAATATACCGCAGGTCAATATATCACCCTTAAAACCGAAATTGATGGCAGCGAAGTACGTCGTGCCTATTCGATTTGTAGTAGCCCTAATAGTGGTGTTTTGACCGTTGCAATTAAAGAAGTGCCCAATGGCACCTTTTCTACCTTTGCCAACAATACTTTGAAAGAAGGTGATCTATTAGAGGTGCACCCACCAGAAGGAAAATTTAAACTCGACAAACAAGCAGCTGCTACAGAGCCAAAACATTATGCTGCCTTTGCTGCGGGTTCTGGGATTACGCCTATTCTTTCTATGATTAGAACGGTGCTAGAAAGCGATACCCAAAACACATTTGTCCTGATTTACGGAAATAAGACTCCAGCAGAGACCATGTTTAAGGACGAACTATTGGCATTGAGAGAAGCCTACCCTTCACGCTTCTCTCTTGAACTTATCTATAGTCGTTCTCGTGAGGATGGGGCTCATTTTGGACGTATTATGCGATCTACGGTCAATTTTGTGATGAAAAATAAGTATGCTAGCAGATCTTTTGATAGCTTTTACCTCTGCGGGCCTGAGCCTATGATCAAAGAAGTAACCGATGCCCTATTGGATAACCACGTTGAGGCATCCAATATTTACTTTGAGTTGTTTACCTCAAACGATGTGGTCGAAGAATATCAAGAAGTCTTAGATGGTAAAACTGCGATAACCGTTGTGGTAGACGACGAGAGTTTTGAGTTTGGCATGGAGCAAGATGCGATTATTCTCGATGCTGCACTAGACGAAGACATCGACGCCCCACATTCTTGCCAAGGTGGAATTTGTAGTAGCTGTATCGCCAGGGTGACCACAGGTACGGCAGTGATGCGTAAAAATCAAATTTTGACCGATAGCGAGGTGGCCGAAGGTTTAATATTGACCTGCCAGGCACATCCAACCTCATCAAAAATTGTCGTCGATTACGACCAGGTGTAGTCATTGTAAACTTTATAAAAAAAAGCGAAGCAGCCTTGCTTCGCTTTTTTTATGCGCTAATCTATTGTTAACAGCCATTTATAAGCGCTTGATATTATCTATTTTGACCTCCTAATTCTTAATGATGTGGTTGTACTATAGAGATGTGACCTTATACGGTTTGTTGGGCTGTTTATTCCCTGCACTAGGGCCTTTTGGGCTATATGACAGTTGGACCAACTGGTTATTGCAATGTGTAATGATTTTTGGTCTTTTTGGAACAGCACTGGGCATCCTGGGCTTTTCCTATTTTCAAAAACAGCAATATTATATCTATTACAACCTCGGGTATACTCGCAGGCAGCTCTGGTTTTTTAGCTGGCGTGCCAATCTAATACTTAGTGTGGTATTGAGTCTAATCCTTAGCTTTTTGGGCTCATGAACAAATTTTCTGTCGTAGAACTATCCAAACAATTTGGAAAACGTCGTTTGCTTGACGCTATTTCTTTAGAATTGGCTCAAGGCCAAATTGTGAGTCTGTTTGGAAGAAACGGCTGTGGCAAGTCTACTTTGTTACAGATTCTTTTTGGTGTGTGCAAAGCCGATACGCTAGATATTAGATATAACGATCAAAAACTTACACCTAAATTTTTAATCAAATCTCAAATTCTTGGATGCCTCCCTCAGCATGGTTTTTTGCCAAAATCTATGAAGGTGCGCGATGTGATCCCTTTATTTCATCCTCAAAGCGAAACACAAGATCGTATTTTTTATGACCAGCATATCCCTAAAATAGCGCATCAAAAGATAGGTGCCTTGTCTTTGGGTCAGGCCCGTTATCTTGAAGTTATACTCCTGCTTTACCTGCCGCATCAATTTTTACTGTTAGATGAGCCGTTTTCAATGATTGAACCCAGGTATAAAGAGGCGATCAAAGAAATTTTGGTTTCGCTTAAAGCGAAAAAAGGAATGCTCATCACCGATCATTATTATCAGGATGTGCTCGATATTTCTGATAGGAATTTAGTGCTGGACAAAGGGAAATTGCATCAGGCCCCTAATATCAAAGCCTTGCAAGAATTGGGATATCTTACCACTAGACCTACTTAAATAAACCGCTGAATAATTTTGGCAACAGGCTCAATGGCCTTCGTCTCTTCTATAGATGGGCCCGCGACCCAAACCGTTTTATAAGTTGCTCCTTGAGCTGCTTTGGTCGTATCGCGCATGCCTTTGGCAAAACGGATCATCTTGACCCACTTCTTGAGCTTTTTATTTTTATTTAAAATCTTTTCAAGCCATGTTTGCTCTGTGCCAATCTTTTCGACATAAGGCGTTTTAATAACTGTGCAAGGGGTACCTGATATTTTCTGAGTCATGACAATATCTTTGGCACCATAGTCTACACAGGCCTGTTTATACTCTTGAGAAACTGGAGCTTCCAATGAGGCAATAAATGGGCTTCCTATACTCGCACCTATCGCTCCATATGACATGGCTCGTTCCAAATCGGCCTTATTACTTACGCCGCCCGCAGTGATCACAGGAATCTTACATTGGCTGTCCAACTCTTTGATCAACTCTTCTGGAGACATATTGCCCCGATGTCCTCCAGCCTGATTGTTTACCGCCACCAAGGCATCACAACCCATGGCCTCTACCTTTTTGGCGTACCCTAAATCGACCACATCACAAAACACTTTGATTCCTTTAGGTTTGGCACTATCGATAACCTTTTGAGGAGATCCCAGGGAGGTAATGATAAAATCGACACCTAGTTCGCAGGCTGCCTCTAATTGGGCTGGATATTTTAAATTGGATTTATTGACAATTAGATTGATCCCAAAAGATCCTCCTGGTACCTTGGCTTCTTTGAGCTCTAAGATAGCTGCTCTCAACTCTTCAATCGTTCTATAATTGAGCGCTGGGACACAAGCAGCAATACCTTGCTCCATACCAGCTTTTAGCATGGCGACATTTGAGACCAAAAACATTGGAGCCATAATAATGGGATGTTTGATATCTAAAAGTTCGGTAAGTAGTGGTTTACGAGCAGCCATATCTTGCAGTTTGTTCAAAGATAGGAATAAATAAGCTATGCGTGCATAACAAAATTAAATCAGCTCATCTATCTTTTCCAAGATGGTGTCAACAGCTATATTCTGCATCAGCCCGTCGTATCCCGCAGGCAAGCTATTGCCATAGACAGAGGTAGGTATTAACGGATACGCCTCCCGATCTGACAACAACACATGAGCCTCTTGCCCAAAAGGTGCAAAGCCCAGCGCTGGATGGGTCACCCCCCACAAGGTTATGGTTGGCACCGCGTACATCGCAGCCAAATGGCCGTTACCACTATCCATAGAGAGCATAAGATCGAGCTGCCCAATGAGATTAATTTGATCAGAGAAGGATAGATTACCAGCTACGACCTGAGTGTGGGCACATCCCTGTGCCATGGTTTCCAATGCCGCCTGTTGAGTAGGAGCTCCCAGTAAAAAAATAGAAAAGCGAGCCGTTTGATCTAGTTTGTTTATCAAATCTTCCATCATCTCTAATGGATATTGCTTCCCGCGGTGAGCCGCAAAGGGGGCGATGCCTATCCATTTTAAAGTGGCGGTAGCGTCCAATTGTTGTACAGCGGTAGCAGGTATAGGACGCGGCAGCGCCGTGGGTTTTATACCTTTATATCCCAAACGGTTAAACACCTTTATATATCTGCTAATGGTAGACTCTAGCTGTGTAGTTTCAACTGTTTTCTCGCGTATGAGTTTTTTCTTTTCTGCTCTGCCTTTATCTATGCGAGCGGTGGGCAATTGTAAGAAAAAACATAGAATTTTTGAGCGCATCACCTCGTGCAAATCTACAACGGCAGTGATACCCTGCGCTTTTAATTGCCGAGACAAGCGCCATAAACCTAAGATTCCTTTGTGCTCGCCTTTGACTTCGGCTAAAACAGGATGTACCCCTGGTATGGTCTCGATAATTGATTTATGAAATGGCTTGGTTAAGAAATACAAGGCGTGGTCTGGGTATGCTTTCGCGAAAGCGTGCACCACAGGAATACTCATGGCCACATCGCCCATAGCCGATAATCGAATAATCAGTAAGCGCTGTTTTTTCGGGACTTCTGACTCCATAATGGGAAAGGCGGCAACTTACACCCTCGCTTACTTTTTTATATTTCTAAGTACAGGATTGAGCTCGTCATCATTGTACATCTTCATTTGCTT
>CAZJWI010000072.1:0-26894 GCA_964549485.1 uncultured Flavobacteriaceae bacterium | reverse complement strand
AATCGCGGTGTTGTCAGATACAATACCACTATATCCACCTAGTGCATCAATTTCGCGTACAATTTGGCCTTTGGCAATACCACCCATAGCCGGATTACATGACATCTGGGCGATAGTTTGCAAATTCATGGTCACCAAAAGTGTACTACTCCCCAAATTAGCGGCAGCAGCAGCAGCTTCGCAACCAGCATGACCGGCACCAACTACAATAACATCGTATGTATCTTTAAACAAACTCATTGTTTCACGTGGAACATTAAAATACTTCTTCTTCGAAATTAATCGTGCAAAGATACAGGCTTTCCTACAATTTCAGTAACTTACGCTACTAAAACTATGTCAAAATGAAATTAAAATTATCCTATGTGCTATTGGTTTTACTGATGGCAACCTTTTCATTGAATGCCCAAACTAAACCCAATTATATTGGCGTGGCAAAATCAATGGTTAAAACTGCACCGCTGAGTGAAATATCAGCCACTGCAACTCGCAATGCGACAACTGCAGACAAGCCCTACTTGGTTCCTAATAATTTCAAAACTAGCGAACCTACAAATCCTAACGCATTGCCACTTGGTCAAGATCCAGCAGCCCAAAAACAAATGGGAGTAATTCCATCTAAGGCACCAATCGAAAACTTTCCAGGAATAGGTTCTAATGGCGGTGTTGCGCCTCCAGATCCTACTGGAGCTGTAGGTCCCAACCACTATGTTCAGATGGTGAACTTACAATACCGTATTTGGGACAAAAGTGGAACACCACTTACTGCTCAAACTCCGCTTTCTGCTTTATTTGGAGCTGGAGCTGGAGACCCGATAGCGCTTTATGATCGTTTTGCAGATCGTTGGCTATTAAGTCAGTTTACTGACTCTGACACCAACACAATTAAAATAGCTATCTCAGAAACACAAGACCCTACAGGTTCTTATTTTTTATATGAGTTTCAATTTGACTCTTTTCCTGATTATTTTAAAATTGGAATATGGCATGATGGTTATTACATCACCGCAAATAAAAGAGATAATGATGCCGCCTTTGTCGTAAATAGAGATCAAATGCTTGAAGGAAATCCCTTGGCGCAATTAATCGGATTCTCTATCCCAGATATTGGTACTTCGTCAAACAATATTTTTGCTCCTGGACCTGTTAACGCCATTGGTCCAGAATTACCATCTTCTGACCAACCAGGAATGATTACCTATTTTCAAGATGACAACTTTGCAGGTATTGCTCAAGACCATTTAAAAATATGGAACATAAATGTTGATTGGGAGCAAACAGGAAATTCAACGATTTCGAGTCCTGTTGAACTGGTTACAGAACCTTTTGATACATTTTTTAACACTTTTGGTGTTGGAGACATTCAGCAACCTGGAACTTCACAGCGTATCGACGCCGTTTGGGGCGCTTTAATGTACCAAGTTCATTTTAGAGAATTTGACGATCATAACTCTATGGTTTTAAATCATACAGTTGATGTAGATAATACCCTTCTTGGAGGAATAAGATGGTATGAATTGCGTCAGGACGACGGAAGCTCTCCGTGGTCAATATATCAACAAGGAACTTTTAGTCCAGACACCGAAAGTCGTTTTATGGGAAGTATCGCGATAGACGGTGATGGTGCAATTGGATTGGCCTATGCTGTTTCAGGACCTACAGTATTCCCTTCACTACGTTATACTGGACGTTTTCCTGGTGACCCACTGGGTGAAATGACTTTAGACGAAGAGGTTATTGTAGACGGTACTAATGCACAGACTACATTTACACGTTTTGGTGACTATTCTCAACTTACAATAGACCCTACAGATGACCTAACATTCTGGTTTACAGGCGAATACTTTGCTGGTGGGCTTTGGAGAACACGAATCGCTTCCTTTAAAATAAATGAAGAATTTAATAACGATGTAGGTGTTGCTGCACTAGAATCACCTCAAAACGGTGGATTAACTGCTTCTGAGACGGTTTCGGTAACTATTCGTAATTATGGAGAGAATGCAGAGAGCAATTTTCCAGTTTCTTATCAAATCGATAATGGTACTGTAGTAACAGAAACCTTTACTGGAACTATAGCAGCTGGAGACGATGCTGTATTTACTTTCGCGCAAGCGGGAGATTTTTCTGGAGCTGGTAATGAATTTGAATTAAGCGTATCAACTGGACTTACTACAGACGAAGCTACCTTTAATGACGGCATTAATCCAACAGTCAAAAATTTATATGCCAACGATCTAGGTATCCAACGTATTGTAGGCCCAAGATCTGAGGATGGACTCGGTTTAGAAAACATAGAGGTCTTAATTTATAATTATGGCGCTAGTCCTCAGACTGGTTTTACTTTAAGCTATAGTCTTAACGATGGGACTCCAGTATCTGAAACATTTGCTGGTACTATTGCTCCAGAGACTTCAGAAACCTATACATTCACCACAGATGCCGACCTAACGGCTACTGGTCCTTACGACATTGAAGTGGCAACCACCCTAGCCGGAGATCAAGATGACTCCAATGATGCTTTAACTGCACGTGTTATCCATTCTGATTGTATTCCTCGTTCTACGGGGACGACCTTTAATAATGGTTGTGCCTCAGACGGTTTTAAAAACTTTGAATTAGGTACAATCAAGAATATTTCTGGATGTAACAATGACGCTGTAGGTGTTGGTTATGCCGATTTTACATTTATCAGTACTGATCTGGATAAGGCGGTTGGAGATTACGACCTCACGGTAAGATCTGGTTACGCTCCAGAAGAAGTATCTATTTGGATCGATTTTAATGATAACGGAATTTATGAAGCTTCAGAACAAGTTCTGAGCAATACGACTATAACACAGGCTAACGTAGATCAGGTATTTACCTTGACTATTCCTGCTTCGGCTACCTTAGGAGTACACACCCTTAGAGCCAAAGCCATTGACGCAGGAGGAACAGGTACTGGAATCGATGATCCTTGTGGTAACGTACAATGGGGAGAAACAGAAGATTATACGGTAAATATCGTAGATACTTCTCTTGGTCTCGGAGATTTCACTATTGGTGACAATCAATATCACGTACTTACTCGCGAAAACAGCAATTTTGATGTTATTCTCGACCTAGCTTTTGAGTTAAGCGAGGATCTAGATGTAACTGTTTACAATATTTCTGGACAACGCGTCATAACACAAGCTTTAACTTATGAGACTGGAGGATATAAAACGCGTTTAGATTTGAGTAATCAAGCGTCAGGAGTATATCTGGTTTCCTTAGGTACTAGTACTTTTAATAAGACCAAAAAGATTATCGTGAGATAACTTTTGATACCTTTAAATAAAAAAGCGGCTGGTTTACATCAGCCGCTTTTTTATTTGTAAGCATCCTATGGCTTATCGGGATATTTTTCTAAGTAATAGGCTTCTTTAGCGCGCATGATCGCCTTTTCTGCTACCGTTTTATCTTTGTAACCGCAATAGTGTAAAATTCCGTGTATCATAACTCGTAATAATTCACTTTTAAAGCCTGTTTTAAACTCTTTTGCGTTGTCTGCTACCCTATCTGTAGAAATGTAAATATCTCCGCTTATAACGCTTCCTACAGTATAATCAAAACTTATAATATCTGTATACGTATCATGGTTGAGAAATTCGAGATTTATCTTGTGCAATTGTTCATCAGAGCAAAAGATATATTGCAGTTCTCCTAGTTCTTTTTCTTCTTCGGCTATGACTTTGACTATCCACGCTTTCGCGAAAGCGCTATCTTCAAATTCAAAATCATTTTCACTGTGAAATTCAATCATTATCGCGTTTAAAATATTCTTGGACTTTCTTTTTATAGGTGTCCTTTAATGGAAGGGTTTTTCTGTTGAGAATCTCTGTGGTATTAAAATATTTCTTTGCTTTTTCTATAGGTGCGTTGGTCGGATTGACATACTGCTTTTGATTAGTGGTTGATTCTCTTTTTTCTTCTTTGCCTTGTTGAAACGCAGCCTCTTTAAGTTTTAACAATTCGTGCTTAATTTGGGTCATACGCTCCATGGTTTCGGCATTAAAGCCTTTGTCTAGTAATTGTTGTTCTACACCCTCCATGTCTTTTACCAATTTCTGAGCATCAGGACCTAATCCATTTTTCTCCAATTCATCCTGCAATTGTTGTCTTAGCTTTTGTTGTTCTTTATAAATCTCATACAACAGTCCTTGCTGATACTCATCATTTGGGTCACCTTGTTGCTGTCCTTCTTTTCCAGCTTGCCCTTCCTTACCATCATTTCCATCCTGACCTTCTCCTTTTCCGTTGCCCTGACCTTGGCCTTCCCCTTCTCCTTCTCCTTCACCTTGCCCCTGACCTTGACCCTCCTGCCCTTCTCCAGTCTTTTCTCCTTCACCTTCTCCTGGTTTCTCACCTTCTCCTGGCTTTTTGTCTTTTTCACCTCCCTTTTCTCCCTCTCCAAGCTTGGTTCCTTCTTGCATTTTTTTGTTTAGCTCTTCCTGAGATTGAATGATATCAGGTAATTGCATGCCCTGACCTTGACCTTGACCTTGCCCAGAGGCAGACATCATTTGATTTTGCATATTATCAAGCGCCTGGCTCAACAAATCTGCTAATTGATTAGCCCCAGTAACTACGTATTGCTGGCTGCTCACCCCTTGAACCACTTGGCTCTCAGCCAGACGCTCCAAGGCCTTGTCCATATTGTAATCAATATCGGTTAGAGATTCATTTATAATTTCTGATATCTGTGCATTTCTTAAAGACAAAGCATATAAGCTATCGTCTACATGTCTAAAGTTTTGTTTTAAAACGTTTTGTCTGCGCAATTTTTTGGCATAATTGGGGCTTTTGTCATCCATTTTTCTAAACTGCTCCATCAGGTTCTCTTCTTCAAAAGAGAAAACCAGCAAATTATCCAAAATCTGTCGCAGTGCCTCAGCATCTTCTTGTGCGCCTTGCTGGCCAGCTGCCATCATCATTTGTTGCATTTGCTGCCCCATTTGCTTCATTTTGGCAGCGGCCTTTTGTTGTTGCTTTTTGGCGCCACTTTTATCCTGTGGCTTGCCAGATTGCTGCTCGTTTTGCTCTTGCTTCTCTAACTCCTGAGTGGCTTGTTGTTGTGCATCGTTGATCTCGGCCTGCTTTTTCTGATCGGCAGGAATATCCATTGGTTTCTTTAAACCTTGATTTTCCTTTTCCAAATCATCTAGCTGCTCCTCCAACTCTTTAAATGCCTCATTAATCTTCTCTTGCTCCTCTGCTGTATTTTCCTCCTCCTTTTTACTCAGGGCTTCTTGCTTTTCTCCTAATTTTTCAAGGTCCCGCGAGAGTTTTTCTGCCTTCTTTTGTACATAATACCGCTTGGTGAGCTCTAGCATTTGTTGAAGGTTTCGCTTGTTATTTTTGTTCTGTTGGGCTAGCTTTTCTAATTTTTCGGCAAGCTCTTCCTTGCTAATTTTTTCGCGTAGGCGCTCCAGTTCTTTCAAGAGTTTTTCATCCTCTTTGGCCTTTTTCTCCATACGCTCTAGACGTTCTTTTAAACGCTCTTTATCCAGGTCTGTTTGAGGCTCATCTTTCTGAAATTCGTCAAGATTTTCTTTGAGTTGTTTAGAAAACTCCTTCATCATCTGTTCTTGACGCTCCTGCCGCTTTAAAAACTGTTCTAATCGTTTTTGATCATTAAAATTGAGCTGCTTTTTCTCTTTTTGTAATTGTGACAAGGCTTTGAGCTCTTTTTCGCGCTGCTGCATAGCGTTTAATGACTTGTCTAGCTCACTTATTGATTTTTGCTGTTGTTCGAGTTGTTGTTGTTCTAGCTCGCTATCGGTGAGCTTTTGAAAACCAAACACAGCACTTTTTGTTCGTTTAAAGCGGTGTATGACATCATTGTCAAATACCTCAAAATAGTACTCATAGCTCACTCCCTGTTCTAAGGGTAAATCATTGGGAAAAGCGTATACAAATTGATCTACATTACCACCAGAAAGCGGGAGTGGTACCGTGATTTTATCGTCAGATTGTGTGGGGTAATACACCAGTTGCAATTTTGACAAGCCGTAATCGTCACTTACCTTCCCATAGAAATAATGTTGTTGTCCTGAGACACTGTCCTTTTTGACTTCAAGTTCCATCTGCGGAAATTCATCCTTTATCACCTGAAGGTTGTAGGCCAAATTCTCATAGCCACTAAGCTGCGCATTACTCGTGCTAACCTCATAGGCTGTATTGGAGTAAATACGTTTTGAGCGCTCAAAGGCTCGTCTTCCTTCTTTTTCGCTTAAAGCGAAAGACAATACCGTGTCTTTTAAAATTAGATCAACCTGATCAGTCTGGCGGGTTTCTAATTTCCAAATCACCTCAGTTCCTTCTGGAATTACGGCATTACCCGTATTTTGAATAACCTCATTTTGCTTTTGTGTATGGGAAGGATAATTCAATTCCATATTAAAATTGACCAATACTGGCACTTTGATCACCTTGAGTGTATAGGGTTGTGACACCACTTTGTTTGCGGATAAAAAGAATGAAATATCGCGCTGTGGCTGATCAAAGGTGTAAGAGTATTCTCCCAAGGCATCTTGTTGTAAAAAGTAAACCTCTTCCCCTATGTGAATGGCCGCGTCTTCAGGAACGACATCCCCTACTGTTCTCACCTGTAGGGTAAAACGTTTGTTCTCTATCGCTTTTAATTGCTCATTTACGATAAAAAATTCAAATGGTGCCGGGGGTTCATAGGCCTCATTGTAATTAACCACACGCTCGTAACTACTGCTAAAGATGGCTTCCTTCCCTATAGAATTGGCCAATAAAAATACTAAGATGGGTATGGCGGCATATTTTAGATACTTGACATTCTTTTTAAAATCTATCGCTAGCGTAAAGGGAATAGGTTCTAAGGCAGCGCTTTTTTGTTCGACGCTCGCTAGCATCAACTCTGACGAAGCGGCTTCGGTTTTGAGTTGTAAGGTGTTGATAAGCTTATCACTTACCTCTGGAAAATAACTCCCTATCATTTGAGCGGCATCTTCGTAGTTAATCCCTTTTGAGAGTTTAAACAATCGTGCCAATGGTATTAGAATAAATTTGACCAATAAGGCCACTTCTACCCCAACAAACAGCCAAAATAAGACCGCTCTCCCTGCCGTACTGAGCCAAAAGAAGTACTCTATCAACAAAGTGAGTAATAGGTACAAGACACCAAAGGCAAAAAACAAAATAAGTCCTCGTAATAAGGCACTGGTATAATACTTTCTAATAAAGCGTTCTAATTTGTTCTCTATGTTTTGAAATTTGCTCACCTGCTCAATGTTGATCGAGGTTGGATTGTATATTATCCTACACTACCTCTGTCTTGTATAGGAACCTCTAAAATACCATTTTATTATGTTTTTAAAATGGGCTACATTGCAGAGTGATGTTAAAATTACCCCAAAGATGCAGGACCTAAAATACCTCACCGCTTACCTTATCCCACTGTGCGCCCTTATTGGGCTTTACTATGGTGGTTTTTGGGCTTATCTTACCCCGATTTATGCCTTTGTGATTGTTCCTATACTTGAGGCCGTTTTTCCTGAGCAAGTCGATAATATTGGCCCGAATGAGAGGGCTCAAAAACAGCAATTACACTGGACCGATTTTCTACTTTATGCCAATATTATCATCGTTTTTGGCATAGTATATCTCACATTATCGCAAAGTAGCACTTCGAGGTATTCGCTTTTTGAACAAATTGGAATTATTTTCTCTTGTGGTATCGTCATTGGCGCCAATGGTATTAATGTAGCTCACGAATTGGGTCATCGCAAAAGCCAAATAGAACAATTATTGGGCAAACTCTTATTGCTGCCCGCGCTGTATATGCATTTTTATATCGAACACAATTTTGGGCATCACCTCAATGCTGCAACCCCAGAAGATCCAGCTACTGCAAAGTATAACCAATCGCTATATGCTTTTTGGTTGCGTTCTATACCAGGACAATACCTAAGTGCATGGCGTATTCAGCGCAAGTTATTGGCCAATGATGGGCGTGCTTTTTTATCGGCATATAACGAAATGCTTTGGTATCACCTTCTTCAATTGCTGTATTTGGGAGTTGTTTATCTTTCTTTTGGAGGTTTGGGTGTGCTTATCGCTTTTTTTGCTGCCTTGGCGGGTGTCTTACTCCTGGAGACCATCAACTATATCGAGCACTACGGTCTCAAACGCAAAAAACTGAAAAGCGGACGTTATGAGCGGGTAAGAGAAGTTCATTCTTGGAATAGCAATCACGTCTTTGGACGCATCATGCTTTATGAGCTTACCCGTCATAGTGATCACCACTACAGATCTAGTAAAAAGTTTCAATTACTCGACTATCACGACATTAGCCCGCAGTTGCCATATGGCTATCCTACGGCTATGGTTTTATCGATGATACCACCCCTATGGTTTAGGCTTATAAACAAACATATCCCAAAAGATCAACTAGATTAATTGAGATGATTGGGTAGGTCTTTCTCCCATTAGCCTCTCATTTATGGCTAAGTTTGATGTATCTTTGCAGCCTTAAAATTCTGTGAATATGTCTCAAAATGTACGGGTGCGTTTTGCCCCTAGTCCTACTGGCCCTTTACATATAGGTGGTGTAAGAACCGCATTATTCAATTATCTCTTTGCCAAAAAGCATAATGGAACTTTTGTTTTACGCATTGAAGATACGGATCAAACCCGTTATGTTCCAGGTGCCGAGTCGTATATCACAGAAAGTTTGGCCTGGTGTCAAATTCCTTATGACGAAGGCCCCGGCAAAGAGGGCGATTTTGGTCCCTATAGACAGAGCGAGCGCAAAGAGCAATATTACGCTTTCGCGAAAGCGCTTATAGACAGTGGGAGTGCCTACTACGCTTTTGATAGTAGCCAGGCTTTAGCCGAATTAAGAAAGACCTATGAGGCAGATGGGAAGACATTTATCTACAACTGGCACAACAGGGATGAACTGGATAATTCATTAGGGTTAACTACAGAAGAGACCGAAAAACGTATCGCAACTGGTGAGGATTATGTCATTAGATTTAAATCGCCAAAGGACGAGGTGCTGCATCTTCAGGATGAAATACGTGGCCAAATGACCGTAGATACCTCCACTTTGGATGATAAAGTATTGTTTAAATCTGACGGTATGCCCACCTACCATCTGGCCAATATTGTAGACGATCACTTAATGGAAATTACCCATGTGATTAGAGGTGAAGAATGGTTACCTTCACTCGCCTTGCATGTTTTGCTCTATCGTGCATTGGGCTGGGATGCCCCTAAATTTGCTCATTTACCTCTTATATTAAAACCTGTAGGAAAGGGGAAATTGAGCAAACGAGATGGAGACAAACTCGGATTTCCTGTTTTTCCTCTTAAGTGGACAGACCCTAAAACCAATGAGGTGAGTGCTGGTTATAGAGAAGATGGCTATTTTCCTGAAGCGGTGACCAATATGCTAGCCTTTTTGGGATGGAACCCCGGTACCGAACAAGAATTTTTTACCCTCGATCAATTAATCGCAGCATTTTCTCTTGAAAAAGTCAATAAATCTGGTGCAAAATTTGATCCGGAGAAAACCAAATGGTTTCAGCAGCACTACTTACAAGAAAGATCGGCAGAGGCACTTGCTAAGCAGTTTTTAGAACTACTTACCCATAACAATATCTCAACTACTCTTCCCTATACCACTTCGGTTATCTCCCTTTTAAAAGAGCGAGCCACCTTTGTTAGCGATTTTTGGGAATTGGGATCCTATTTTTATAAGGCGCCTACTAGTTATGATCCAAAGGCTGTAAAGAAGTCTTGGAAAAGTGATACCCCAGAAATAATGACCCAGGTTCACGAGCTTATGGCAGGGGTAACCCCTTTTAAGGCTAGTTCTTTACAGACTACAGTCAAAGGCTGGATCACAGATCAAAAGCTGGGCTTTGGAAAAGTAATGCAACCTTTGCGTTTGAGTCTTGTAGGGGCCATGCAGGGACCTGATGTATTTGAAATTGCTGAGCTTATAGGGAAAGAAGCTACCCTGGCTCGCATCAAAAATGCGATTGAAACCTTATAGATAGAGTATAATCCCTCCAGAAATAATTGAAGAGGTACCTTTAAATTCTGGTACAGTTCTATCGATATCCTGAAGATCCTCGCTATTGAGGTTACCAAGTATATTAGTAAATCCGTACTGATATTGTATGCTAAATCGCAGTCTTTCAAAACCTCCTGTGAGCGCCACGACCACAAAAGGATTAATTCTCGAGATCTCTTCGATATCGGTAGCTTTTAGACTAGCATATCCCTTGACAATATTGTCTTCTTGGCCCATATTCTTTAGGGTCATTTTGCTATTGACCATCAAAGCTGGTCCTGCTTCTATCGCTAAGTTTTGTTCTAAGATATTATAACTCAACAAGAGGTTGAGCTGGGCTCCTATGATGGTGTACTGCATATCCTCAAATGAGGTCGTACCCAAGGCCCGTCCTTGCACGTTAGTGCTTACAGAGACAAAGTCTATACCGTATACCATACCAAAATTGTTGTACAATCTTCCTCTGGTGGTAAGACCAGCCATAAGACCGGCCTCTTGAGAAGTCTCAAAATCGGTTGTGCTAATGTCTAATAAGGCGTAGCGGCCCTGTATCCCAATTCGGTTGTAATTGCCCGAGCCCATATACGATTGAGCTAGACCACTAAAGGTAGCCATAGAAAGAAGCCATAGAACAATTCGTTGTTTCATAATGCGTAAAGGTACCGGGGGAGATTTGTAATTCTATGGAAAGATAGGATATGTTTTTATCTCCTGCAGAAAAATAAGACGAACTGTTACGTTTTCTCGACAAGAGCGACATATCAGTAGTTATTTTCATAACTTCCACTTCATATTAACCTTCAAAACTAAATTTATGAGTCAAATTGTATTTCCAATTGTCATTGCGCTCGCTGTACTTATTCTGCTTTCGGGTATTTTTATGGTACGACAGCAAACGGCTGCTATTGTTGAACGTTTTGGGAAATTTACTGGGGTACGCAATTCTGGGCTCCAATTTAAAATTCCAATAATTGATCGCATAGCCGGTAGGATCAATCTAAAAATTCAGCAGTTGGATGTTGTGGTCGAAACCAAAACTAAAGATGACGTTTTTGTACGTCTTAAGATTTCGGTGCAGTTTCAAGTGGTCAAAGAGCGCGTCTATGATGCCTTTTACAAATTAGAAAATCCAAACGATCAAATCACCTCTTATGTCTTTGACGTAGTACGTGCCGAGGTTCCTAAGATGAAATTAGATGATGTTTTTGAGCGAAAAGATGATATCGCAATAGCTGTTAAAAGAGAATTAAATGAGGCCATGTCTAATTATGGTTTTGACATTATCAAAACGCTTGTGACCGATATTGATCCCGATTTACAGGTAAAAGAAGCGATGAATCGCATTAATGCCGCCGAACGTGAAAAAGTAGCCGCAGAGTTTGAAGCCGAGGCAGATCGTATTAAAATTGTAGCCAAGGCAAGAGCAGAGGCCGAATCAAAACGTCTACAAGGACAGGGTAT
The DNA here is from genome assembly GCA_964549485.1 of uncultured Flavobacteriaceae bacterium. Lineage (GTDB taxonomy): Bacteria > Bacteroidota > Bacteroidia > Flavobacteriales > Flavobacteriaceae > Dokdonia. The sequence continues at coordinate 15,358 of CAZJWI010000072.1, read as the reverse complement.
CGCCGATCAGCGTCGCGAAATTGCCAGAGGTCTGGAAGAATCTGTTGATGTACTAAACAATGTGGGGATCAACTCTCAGGAAGCTTCGGCTTTGATTGTGGTAACCCAACACTACGACACCCTGCAATCTATGGGTGAACAAACTAATTCGAATCTGATCTTGATGCCCAATTCGCCTCAGGCGGGCAGTAATATGCTCAATGATATGATTGCCTCTTTTGTAGCCTCCAATAAAATAGGTGAACAAATGAAGATCGACAATGCCAAAAAGGGAATTGTCAATAAAAAGGACGAAGGTCGCGATTAGTGATTTTAATCAAAGGCTTCTCACTTAGGAGCTACCTATTTGTAAAAAATGCCTCAGTATTGTGCTGAGGCATTTCTATATTTTAATATTATCTCATTAAAATTTGGCGGCTGCCTCTTGAAGTAATTCGTTTTTATCTTCTTTGGCCGCTGTGATAAAATCTTCTGCTCCAGGAATATCTGCCACATTTTTGGAATGCGCTTTCGCGAAAGCGTATAAACTCTCAATACCAGCCATACGAGTTCCTACCTTTTTGGCCGCCGTATTAAAGAATCCTATCACCTCTTCTTGGGTTAATTGAGGCGCCAATTCTCGAATCTTTGCAATCATCATAAGGCGTTTTTCCTCTGGTAGATTGGCCAATTTTTTACCTGCACGATTGATTTCGCTTAAAGCGGAAAGAGTAGGCTGCTGCTGTTTGACCTTGGCTGCAGGCTGATTGGGTTTGGGTTTCTGCTTTGCCCAAGAATCTCTTAATCCTACAGTGCGATTAAAAACCAATTGATCTGGTGTACTATCTGTATCGACATTAAAATAACCCAGACGCTGAAACTGAAACCGCTCTCCTACTTTGGCTGTTTGCAAGTAGGGCTCGAGATAAGCTGTCACTACCTGAAGCGATTCTGGATTGAGATAATTCATAAAATCGGTCTCTTTGTCACCATCTGGGGCTTCATGATTGAACAAACGTTCATAAAGTCTGACCTCTGCCTTGACCGCATGCGCTATAGACACCCAATGCAATGTACCTTTTACATTGCGTTTGGAAGCAGCACTACCACTACCCGATTTACTATCAGGATCATAACTACAGTGTATTTCTGTTATCTTACCCTCGGCATCTTTGACAACTGATTCGCCTTTGACGATGTAGGCATTTTTGAGACGCACCTCTTTCCCTAGGGTTAATCTAAAATACTTTTTGCCTGCTTCTTCCTTAAAATCCTCTCTTTCGATATACAGTTCTTTACTAAACGGCACCTCATGTGTTCCTGCAGTTGGATCTTCAGGATTGTTTTCGGCCTCTAGTATTTCTTGAGCCCCATCTGGATAATTTGTGATAATTAGCTTTACAGGATCTAGTACCGCCATGACCCTATTGGCCGTTTTGTTAAGATCTTCTCTAATATTAAATTCTAAAAGCGACACATCGATCACATTCTCTCTTTTGGCCACACCCACGGTATCGATAAAATTTCGAATAGCTGCGGGAGTATATCCTCTGCGACGCAGTCCGGAAATTGTAGGCATTCGAGGATCATCCCATCCAGTGACTATACCTTCTTCGACCAAACGCAATAACTTGCGTTTACTCATAATGGTATAACTAAGGTTTAAACGAGCAAATTCTCGTTGCTTAGGCCTTATATCCTCTCCTGTATAGACTTGATCCAAAAACCAATCGTAAAGGGGTCTATGTGGCTTAAATTCGAGCGAACACAAACTGTGGGATACTTGTTCGATATAATCACTTTCTCCATGAGTCCAATCATACATGGGGTAAATACACCAGGTATCACCCGTACGATGATGTTCTTTGTGTAATACGCGATACATAATGGGATCTCTAAGCAACATATTAGGGCTACTCATGTCAATTTTGGCACGTAACACATGCTTGCCCTCCTCAAATTCTCCAGCTTTCATCCGGGCAAAAAGATCCAAATTTTCTTCGACCGATCGATCTCTAAAGGGACTGTTGGTCCCCGGTGAAGTAGGAGTGCCCTTTTGCTCTGCCATCGCCTCACTAGACTGCGAGTCTACATAGGCTTTCCCGTCCTTTATAAGTGCTATTGTCCAGTCGTATAATTGTTGGAAATAATCGCTAGAAAAACACACTTTATCCCATTGAAACCCCAACCAGGATACATCGCGTTTAATCGCATCTACGTATTCCTGTTCTTCTTTGGCGGGATTGGTATCATCAAATCTCAAATTGACCGGAGCATTATATCGCTCGCCCAAACCAAAACTGATACAAATCGCTTTGCAATGACCTATATGTAGATATCCATTGGGCTCTGGCGGAAATCGAAATCTGAGATCCTCCTTTTTATAATTGGTAGCCAAATCATCTTCAACTATTTGCTCTAAAAAGTTAAGCGGTTTGTGTGTATCACTCATGTGCTAAAATTAAGGAAACAAAATTACACAAAAATGTCATCTTAGTTCCTACCCTTACAAAGGTGTTTTCTGTAAAATAAGTAGGTTTGTTTAGGTCATTTTAGCACTTGAGTGTAACGAATTAGCATTTTACCGTCCTATAATAAAATCTTAGATGACAACACTTAATTACACCTGTCCCAAATGTGAAAGTCACGACTATACCTTAGGACAAATGCGTGCTACCGGCGGTACATTATCCAAAATTTTTGATGTACAAACCGAAAAATATACCTCTGTTACCTGTAAGCGGTGTACCTATACCGAATTTTATAAAACCAAAACCAGTGGTTTGAGCAACGTCTTTGATTTCTTTACAGGTTAAGCTTTATCGACTAACTTTGCATTTTTAATTGGTAAAGTAATTGAAATGGGGAAAATTAGTGTGCAAAACATCAGGGTATATGCCTATCATGGATGTTTGCGAGAAGAGACAAAAATTGGATCTGATTATCGCGTGGATGTAGCCATAAAGGCCAACCTGTCTAAATCGGCCCAAACCGATCTCTTAAACGACACAGTTGATTATGTACTTCTCAATCGCATTGTGAAAGAAGAAATGGCAATCCCTTCTCACCTATTAGAAACGGTTTGTGAACGTATTTTGCAACGTTTTTTTAATGAAGAAGGTCTTATAGATGAGGCTACCGTGGCCGTTTCAAAATTAAACCCGCCCATAGGTGGAGATGTGGAGATGGTCACTGTAGAACGAACCAAGGCCAGAGAACAGTCCTAATTGTCCCTAGAAATAATAAAAAGTCTATTGGCTTTTTGTTTGCGCTTTATTCTAAAAAATAACTACATTTGCACCCTCACAAGGTATCGTGGCCGAGTGGCTAGGCAGTGGTCTGCAACACCATCTACAGCGGTTCGAATCCGCTCGATACCTCTTCTAAAAAGGAACCTCTAAGGGTTCCTTTTTTTATTTAGATTACAGCGGTACTCCCGATGGGTCGGGACGATCGATACCTCTTCTAAAAAGGAACCTCTAAGGGTTCCTTTTTTTATTTACTACAGCGGTACTCCCGATGCATTATTTAAATAAGTCAGGTACTATCTTTTATTCTGAGGGAAGTCCTATAACGAATCTTGAGGCGGAATCTCTTTCATGGTAGGTGGCGGTTCGGGCTGTCGAAAGTTTTCTAAGCCCTTTTGGATATCCAATCGCTCCTTTGGAATAAAACCTTTCACAGTGAGCACAAGCCCACAAATCACTAATACCAAACCAAGTAATTTCTTTACAGTGAATACTCTTCGTAAGGTCAAATAACGTTTAAGTTGTTTGGCTAAGATAATTTTACAAATATCTACGGCAAAATAAGCCCCGAGCATTCCTCCTAAAAATACCAACAATCTATTGGGGTCATTATCGACAGATGGTCCTACTACTATAATTACTCCAAGCCAAATGACCAAAACCCCAATATTGATAAAATTGAGTAAGAATCCCTTTATAAACAACTGTAAATAGCCGTGCTTACCAGCTTTTGCTCTATTGGGATCAAGATTGGCTCTGGTTGGCTTTTTTAAATACATAGTCAATCCATACACCATCAAAATAACCCCTCCAAAAACATATAAACCAGGGGCATTACTAAGATTTTCTAAGAGCTGATAACTACTCAGGTAAGCAACACCTATAAAAAAGATGTCTGCGGTAAAAACACCCAGGTCAAATGATACAGCAGCTCTAAACCCTTTGGTAGCTGCTGTTTCTAATAACACAAAAAATACAGGACCTATCATAAACGCCAGCACGAGTCCAGATGTGAGCGCTACAGGAAGATCTTGAAACATAAAGGGCTTTGGTTTTACACAAAGTTAGTCAAAAGCAATCGTGGCTACAAGCCAGCCACCAGATGCTAAAAACAAAAAAAGAGATGATATGATCATCTCTTTATTAGTATATATTGCTGTTTATAATTACATAACTTTAATACGGCCTCCAAAGGTTCTTCGTCTTTTAACCTCAGCAGGTTTCCCATAAACAATAACATCACCTCCTGCTCTTATGGTAATATCGATACTTTTGGAAGTATATATTTCAACCTCACCCCCAGCCTGTACAAATACTTCTGCGTGCTCGGTTTCAAATTCTCTACCTTCATATATTCCACCCGTGTTTACCGTTACTTTTTGACTCTCGGCTATACCGCTTACTTCCAAAATACCGCCAGTCACTGCGCGTAACTTAGCCTGTTTTACTTGTAATCCCAAACGAGCACGAGCTCCCTCTTGTAATTTTACTTCGATTGTTTCTTGATCAATTAATTCATTGGAGGTAATAACAGCACCTTCATTTCCATCTATGAGTTGAAGGTCGTTATAATGAACGTGGACAAAAGTTCTATTACCGTCAAAAATAAGATCAAATTCCATCTTGATTTTTAAGGTACCGTCCTTATTCACAACTTGAACCTGATCTACATCCTCTCCTGTGATAACGACTTTATTTTCATCAGACTTGACCAGATTTACAACAATGCGATCGTAAACTTTGATGGTGGTAAAATCACCTACATTCTTGGTTATCGGATTTTGTGCTTGACCTAATAGACCCAAACACAAGGCTAATACTACATATACGTTTTTCATGCTCTTTTTACTTTGCTTTTCTTAATGACAAAGCGCATATCATAATGTTACACTATCCCACTACCTATTTAATGTCACTTTGGATGTAATTACCCACGCTTTCGCGAAAGCAAACACCCACTTCTCCACCATAAATAGCACTGATATCACAGTTTATTCTATACAGCAGCTTAAACCTACAAACCTGTTAACAGGGGATTATTTTTTTTGAGATTTCTTTTTTTCGACGGCTTCTTTGGTACCCACCAAATGAAAATCAAGGTGTTTTTTGACTAAATCGGCTTCTTTTACTTTGACGTAAACTTCATCTCCTAAAGTAATCTGTTGACCGTGTCGCTGGCCAATGATAGAATAGGTATCTGCATCAAACTCAAAATGATCGCCTTTAATATCTCTTAACCGCACCATACCTTCACACTTATTGGAAATGATTTCAACATAGATGCCCCATTCTGTCACTCCAGAGATCACGCCCAAAAACTCCTCATCTTTGTGGTCTTGCATAAATTTGACCTGCATGTATTTGATACTATCCCTCTCAGAATTGGTAGCCAATTGCTCTCTGGCACTACTGTGTTTACACTTCTCTTCATATTCCTCCTCACTGGCAGATTTGCCGCCGTCTAGGTAGTGTTGTAACAAGCGGTGTACCATGACATCCGGATAACGTCGTATGGGAGAAGTAAAATGAGAATAATAATCAAAAGCCAAACCGTAATGACCAATATTATCTGTAGAGTATACAGCCTTTGACATGGTTCTAATCGCTAAAGTATCGACGAGATTTTGTTCCTTTTTGCCCTGAACTTCTGCTAATAATGAATTTAGAGAGGAAGTTATACTCTTTCTGTTTTTAAGATTGAGCTGATATCCAAACTTATGCACCACATTATTTAAAGCAGCGAGTTTTTCGTCATCGGGCTCATCGTGTATGCGGTATACAAAAGTCTTTTTAGGGGTCTTTGTTCCTATAAATTCTGAGACTTTGCGATTGGCCAAAAGCATAAATTCTTCAATTAGCTTATTGGCGTCTTTTGAGGTCTTAAAAAATACACCTGTAGGATTCGCATCCTCATCCAAATTAAATTTGACCTCTACCTTGTCAAAAGATATAGCACCGTTTTTCATGCGCTGTCTACGCATAATTTTGGCGAGTCTATCTAATTCTAAAGTAGCCTCCACAATGGCATCAGTAGTCATATAACTCTGACCAGTAAGCGATACCTCTTTAGGTATTTCATTGGTTCTCGATTCTATAATAGCCTGTGCCTCTTCGTAGGCAAAACGTGCATCACTATAGGTTACCGTACGGCCAAACCATTGGTTAGTAATCTTCGCAGTTTTGGGATCCATTTCAAAAACTGCAGAAAAGGTATATTTTTCTTCGTTAGGTCTCAAAGAACAAGCTCCATTACTTAAAATTTCTGGAAGCATAGGTACTACTCTGTCTACAAGATAAACAGAAGTTGCTCTTTCATAAGCTTCATCATCGAGGATAGTCCCTGGTTTGACATAATGGCTTACATCGGCTATATGAATTCCTATTTCATAATTACCGTTTTCTAATTTTTCAAAACTAAGGGCATCATCAAAATCTTTGGCATCTTTAGGATCTATGGTAAAGGTTAATACCTCCCTCATATCTCGCCTTTTTGCGATTTCGTCTGCTTTTATAGCCGTATCTATTTTATTGGTATAGTCTTCTACCGCTTCAGGAAAATCATATGGCAATCCATATTGGGCTAGTATAGAGTGTATTTCGGTATTGTGTTCTCCAGGTTTACCCAATACACGTATGACTTTACCAAAAGGAGAATCAGCCTTATCTGGCCAATCTTCTAGCTTTACTAAAACCTTATCACCATTTTCTGCTTCTCCAATATTCTTAAGCGGAACAAAAACATCGGTATACATTTTGCCAGCCTCAGAGGTATGTACAAAGGCAAACTTCTTTTGAATATCTATTACTCCTACAAACTCATCTGTTTTTCGACTAATTATTTTTGTAATCTCGCCTTCGTGTTTTTTGCTTCGTCTTTGTTTATATATATACACCTCAACTTCATCACCGTGTAAGGCTTTGTTAAGATGATGAGGTGGGACATAAATATCTTCTTCAAGTTCGGCTACCATAACATAACCTCCACCTTTACCAGAAACATCTAGTATACCGGTGTGATAATTTTGATTGGGAACCAATTGATACTTTCCGCGTTCTGGTTCAATGACCTGTTGCTTAGCCTTTAATTGCTGTAAATTTTTAATAACCTGATTACGGCTACTTGGATCATCCACGTCCAGCTTGGCGCATATCTGTTTGTAATTAAAGGTTCTGTGATGATCGTCTTTAAGGATCTTAATAATTCGTTCGGAAAGGTTGGTAATCTTAGGTGAAGAACGTCTTCGTTTCTTTCTATTCATTCATTTCAATTTCTATACCTCAAAATTAAAGCTATTCTTTGACAACACGGGTAGCATTAGATTAAATTTAAGGACTTTAGAGGTTATCTGTTTGTTTAATCTTTGATCAGAATAAGCGATAGAGCGCATAATAAGTTCAACAAAGAAACGTTAAATCTTAATATTATCTTAATTTAACTGTAACGTTTTGAAACTTAGTGCGTCTTTATAAGACATCGGACATGAGTTCTATCAAAAAATTAAATATAACCACCATTTTATTCATAGTGATTCTATTACTTGGAGTCATTGGTTTTGCTATATATATCAACAATTCTTTTAGCGATAATACCCAGCAACACACTCATATCCAAACAGAGCCATTTGCTACGGTAAGCTAGATATCCCTAAGCGCAAAAGCCACGATAGACAACAAATTACTACCTAATTTTCCTTTGATCCATTTCTAAGCAAAGCTTTTTTCTAATCCAAGAAAGCAGCATTAACATTCTTACCGCTTTTAGCAAGGTCTTCTACGAGCAGTTTTTTACTCAAGTAAAACTTATTTCAACTGTTATCAACATATATTATATATACAGTATTCTTTTTCTTAAAATTTAAAATAAATATTATGAATATTATAGCTTGTGAATAGCGGTATAACTTTTTATGCTCAAATTTTGAAAAGTTATTTTTTAAGACTTATTCACCATATATGTATAAGTAATTCACTTATTATCGATTTGATTTTAGGGTAATTACCTAAAGCAATTAACAACTGTTTATAAGTGTGTGAATAGCTATTTTGCGAATAACTTATAGTATATGTTATTAAAAGTGGCCTCAAAAATTACCCGACAAAACTGCTCACAATTTTCTAAATAAAAAGTTGCAAAAGTGATACGGTAGGCTGTATTGTTAATTTTTAATTAATATCCTAATTCACTTATTAAATTTCGTGAGAACTTATTGACATTGGCTGTACACAGTTTATAAACATTCAAATTTTTGTTAGTAAAACTTATAGATCTAAGATTATAGCTTGCTGTGATACATTTATGGCAGCAACTTTCAAATTATTGAATGCACACCGCTGCCTCTCCCTTTTTTTCTACCTTTACAAACTCAAAATAATTCAAATCTATATTATGAAAATAGCAATAGGTAATGATCACGCGGGTACGGCATATAAGAATACAATTGTAGCCTATCTTTCTTCACAAGGACATCAGGTATCAAATCACGGAACCGATAGTGATGAAAGTGTAGATTATCCAGACTTTGTGCATCCTGTAGCTATGGCCGTTCAAAATGAAACAGTAGATTTTGGTATTATTATATGTGGTAGTGGCAACGGTGTAGCCATGAGTGCAAACAAACACCAAAAGGTAAGAGCTGCATTGTGTTGGATAAAGGAAATAGCTGTTCTTGCCAGAGAACACAATGATGCCAATATCATAAGCATTCCAGCCAGATATACTTCAGAAAATCAAGCCTTAGATATGGTGAAGGCATTTTTGGAAACCAAGTTTGAAGGAGGTCGTCATCAACGACGCGTCGATAAAATTGCCTGTCAATAAAGTTCAATAATATGGCACAAGCGCTCACCTTTGTCGAAAAATCTTTTGATGAGCTTACTACCGATGAGCTTTATGCTTTATTGCAATTACGTGCCGCGGTCTTTGTGGTAGAACAAGATTGCGTGTATCAAGATGTAGATGGGAAAGACCAAAAAGCAATTCATGTACTAGGATATAAAGACCATGATCTAGTTGCCTATACTCGAATATTTGGACCAGGAGATTATTTTGAACAAGCGAGTATTGGTAGGGTAGTAGTACGCCAAAATGAACGTCAACACAAATACGGTTATCACCTCATGCAGCGCTCTATAGCAGTAGTTCTGAATCGATTTAAAGAGAAAACGATAAAAATATCGGCTCAAACCTATTTAAAGGCATTTTACAATAACTTGGGATTTTCAGAGACAGGAGAGCAGCACCTGGAAGATGGAATTCCGCACATGGCAATGATATATAATGCCTGATTAGCCTACTTAGTAGCAGTTGTTTATTGATCTTAATGTTGTTTTAATAAAATCGCTAAGTATCTAAGATTGTTGACAGTTCGTTGCTTTCTTGCAAGTAAACCATATGAATTATACCACCTTTATCACAGATCGACTGTTTTTAAGACCGACCCAGGCCATTGATGCGGCATTTATACTCGAACTTATGAATACCCCAAAGTGGCATCGCTTTATAGGAGATAGGAATGTACATACGATCCAGGATGCTCAAAACTATATTGCGCAACGCATGACACCTCAATTAGAAAAAAAAGGTTTTAGTAATTACACGGTAATTAGACAAAGTGATCAACGTGCTCTGGGCTGTTGCGGTCTCTATGATCGAGAAGGTTTGGAAGGAGTAGATATAGGTTTTTCTTTTTTGCCAGCATACGAAGGAAAGGGATATGCTTTTGAAGCGGCTCAGTGTTTAAAAGATGCTGCTTTTTCTAAATTTAATTTATCAAAAGTAGGTGCTATAACGATGGAAGAAAATACAGCCTCCATCAAATTATTAGACAAATTGGGATTAGCATTTGTCAAAAAAATTAAGCTAGATACAGATGCTCAAGAATTGTTATACTACGAGTTAAAAAAACCTAATTTCTAGACTTGCGTTTCTTTTTGACATAGGTGACTAATATCTCAACCCGTTTATCTAGATTGGCTTCTCCGCCCAAGGGATAGCGACTACCAAAACCCTCATAACGCATACGCTTTTTGGCCACCCCATTATTTGCTAAGTAATCATACACAAAACGCGCTCTGGCAACAGATAAATTACGTTTACCAGTTTTTAAATCTACGGCATCTCTACCTTTGCGCATACAACAAACATGACCTTGAATTTTAAAGATAATATTGTCATTTTCTTTAAGGTATTTGGCCAGGGCCCGCAAATGCTTGTAAGAAGATCCTTTTACATAACTGTAATTGGTTTTAAAAAGAATGTTTTGCAAAAGAATTCTATCCCCTTTTGCAATAGAATCACTTAAGGTTTTGTAACGTTTTTCTACCGTTTCTAACTCCTTTTCAGATTCTTCGATAGCTGCAGATACGACGCGGGGTTCTCTAAGCGAAACAATAATTTCTACTTTTCGATTTAATTTGCGTTGAACAGCGCTTCCTACATTGTCTAAACGCGTGAGCAATAACTCACCCTTACCATCGGCATTGGTGATAATAGAATCCGAAATACCATTGGCCACAAAAATATCTTTGATCGCATTAGCTCTACGTTGTGATAAGGCATTGTTATAAGCGTCAGAACCTCTATCATCACAGTATCCGTATATCGAGATATCTTCTATTTTGTCTTTGGGAAGACTTTTGATAAAACGATTTAATTTGAGCGATTCTGACTTGATTAATTGATGTTTATCGGTATCAAAAAAGGTCTCATGCCCACGATCTGATTGAGCGAAGGTGCTAAGTCCAAAAAGGCCTAATAAACAGATTAATACAAGTTGTTTGATGATGGTTATTTTAAAATGGTTGTATATCGGTTTGCATCATTTAAGATAGCTACGGCTTCTGTAATTTCGGCATTGTGATCTATTTGATATTCATAGAGTCCGTCTCGGTAAAAGTAACGTTTTACTATTTCGTCTACCAATAAGCCTTGAATTTCATCGCGTCTTAGATCCAACTCTTTTTCTTTGGCCGAGGCAATCTCTTGAGTGATTTTAGCATACAAGGAGTTGATGTCGTCTTTAAATTCATCTTTTTCGGCTTGTTTCATTGCTTTCGCGAAAGCGGCCTCTGTCTCTGTTTCAAATTCAAAACCTGTCGTTTTTAAAAATCGTTTAAAATCTGAATAATCGGCATCGTTAAAAGTAAACTCGGTCAAATCACTGTATTGATGCTCGTAATAATACTTGGTGGCATATTCAAAAATGGCATTGTCTTTAGCCAGAGCTTTGGTAATAGGGCTCATTTTTGCCGATGCGATTTCTACATCTGGAAAAACCCCTCCTCCGTCAAAAACCTTACGGCCATTTTTAGTAGTAAAGGCTTTGTAATCACTTTCTACAGTACGTATGGCATTGCCTTTTTCATCGCGGTTCCAATAGTCTAAGGCCTGTATACACCTTCCAGAAGGGGTGTAATATCTAGAGATTGTTACTTTGAGTGAAGTGCCATAAGTAAGGGGTTTTGGGCGTTGTACCAAGCCTTTTCCAAAACTTCTCGCCCCAACAATAACTGCCCTATCATAATCTTGTAGCCCTCCAGATACAATTTCACTAGCCGAAGCCGATCGCCCATTGACCAATACCACCAACGGGATTTCGGTGTCTACAGGATCGTTTTTGGTCACATAGGTTTGATTGTATTTTTTGACCACAGATTTGGTCGTAGTAATGACCTCACCTTTGGGAAGAAATAAATTACATATGGCAATAGCTTCTCTTAACAGACCTCCTCCATTGCCTCTAAGATCTAGAATAATTTTTTGAGCGCCGTCAGTCTTTAGATTGATCAAGGCACTTTTGACCTGAGCAGAGGCCTTATTATTAAATTTGGTCAACACGATATACCCAACATCATCCCCAATCATTTTATAAAATGGTACAGCATCTACCTCAACTCCAGAGCGTTTTATGGTGGCTGTTGCTACCTTACCCTGACGCTCATAGCTAACCGTAATCTCGCTTCCTGGAGCCCCTTTAAGCAGGTCTCCAGCATCTCCTTCATAGCCGGCCACGGTTATATCTCCTATTTTGACAAGTTTGTCTCCAGCTTTTAGTCCGGCTTTATCTGCTGGATAGTTTTTTCTAGGCTCAATTATGGTAAGTACGCCCTTGGTATTGCGCACTGTAGCACCAATACCCGAATAATTTCCAGAGCGATTAATTTTGGCATCTTCTACCTCTTGTTCTGTCCAGTATTTGGTATAAGGATCTAGATCTTCTAACATGCCTTCTATGGCACTGTCCATAAGTTCTGCAGGGTTGGTCTCATCTACATAATTCATGTTGAGTTCTTTAAAGAGCTCGGTAAAAATTTCTATTTGCTTAGCGATTTCAAAAAAGTCACTTTGAAAACTAACGGTGCTTAAAAGGGTGGCCACTGCCAAAATCGGAATAAGAATTTTCTTTTTCATAAAGGTCATCTTTGACATTAGGTGGGACAAAGGAAAGTTTAGATCACCTAATATTACTGCTTTCTTTTTATCGCGTATCTACGAAGAATTACAATAGATAGAATTACTAAGATAATAAAAGGCCAGACGCTTACCAACCCTATTAAAAATGAGGTAATACCATTCCAACCATTTTTTAGAGCATTGGTCAGTTTATTACCGTAGGATAGGCCAGTTTTGGTCTCGACAATTGTCTTGTAAAACTGAATATGTAACGTGCTCATGGATACCTTATTGCCTAGGTATTTGAGCCTGCCTTCTGCGCGCTCTATTTGTTCTCTTATCTTTGACAGTTCGCGCTCTATTTCGAGCATTTCTTTTACATTTTTTGCCTTGACCAAAAGCGATAGATAACGGTCTTCTAACGCGCGTTTGGCTTTGAGCCTTGCTTGTATGTCCACAAACTCCTCTGTGACATCTTGTTGGGATATGGTTTTCTCATCAAATTGTGTAACTCCCTTAGAAATATCATCCAAGACGTTTTGAAAATTCTGGGTAGGCACACGTAGGCTCAGGTTGTGATAATGCTGAGCATAATTTTTGCCGGAGTTATCACTTTGAACATAGCCATTATAGCGTTGTATCACCCCCATAATCTGAGCCTGTGTTTTTTCCAGGTCTGAGGTTTCAAATCTCAAATTGGCCGTTTTAATGATTTTTGCGTCAGCGGGCTCTATAGCATTAATCTCTTTTGAGGCCGGTGGTGGAGGCGCGTTACGTGCTTCGATTACTGCTTCTTCAGCTATTTCATCTCTAAAAGAGGAAAGATTTGAATTGTCTGGGTTTTGACTGTGTTCGCAAGAAATGAAAAGAAAGAGACAGAGATTAAGAAGAAGAAATCGCATCGTTAAATCGTTTTAAAAGTTTGACCATTGCCTTGCGTACTTCCTCTTGAGAAAGTTCATCTCGGCTCGTGTATAAGATGAGCGATGCAAATGTCGTGCCTTTTGTGTCGATACGATGTTTTTCTAGTCTATAGGCTTCTCGCATTAAGCGTTTGATACGATTTCTGGTAACGGCAAGTTTGTGTTGACGCTTGCTTACCGAAACACTGGTTTGCATGGTAATTCCTTCCTCTTCTAAAGGGGTAGCTACATAAATCAAACGCAATGGATATCCCTTAACCGATCGTCCTTCTTCGAAAAGAAGATCGATGATTTTTTTTGACTTTAATTTTTCTCCTTTGGGATAGTTAGCCATCATTAGGGCGATAAAGTTAGTGTTTTAAAGCAACAGCAATAGTATATCTAAAGAAAAACCCACCGGTTTAAGGTGGGTTTTTCTTTGTCATCTACACGCATACAAGGTGTAGAAAGCTTTCTGGCACTTATTCTTTGTTCCAGCTATTGTTTTCTTGCTTTAAATCGGCCATTAGACGGGAAGGATCAATAGTTAGAGACTCAATCTTATCTTTAGGCATGTCTATAGTAAAACTGTAGGTAGGATGAGTCCAGGGCCAATCTTCTAGTTGCTCACGAGGCACATCTGGTGTAGGATTCTCCTTTTCGCCTCGCATCATACGCAGTGGTATGTAATAGGATGAGGTGTCTCCGTTTTTGGCAGTTACATACAGATCTATAGGCATCGGCATTAAGCCAATACGTTCTAAGGTAATGGTTGTTTTGTCACCATCGGCTTCTACGCTTTTGATGCCATAATCTATAGTATTAGTGGTTTGAGTCCAATCCTGTAGGTACCAATCCAATTCGATTCCAGACACTTTCTCGGCCGTGCGTTTGATGTCATTGGGCGTAGGATGTTTAAAGGCAAAATCGTCAAAATATTTTTTTAAGGTCTTTTTGACATTTTCTTTGCCAATTACATATTCAAGTTGTGATAAAAACATAGCGCCTTTACTGTAGGCGGCTACGCTGTACGCAAAATTGCGGTTATATCGATCGGCATGCGTGCTTTGCGGTTGTTCAAAACCAGAATTAACCAGTCTGAAATAACCCATATAGGTGCGCTCAAAAGGGTTTGCTGCATTTCTTCCTGATATTTCGTTTTCTGCAAGTGTAGAAATGTATGAGGTAAAACCTTCATCCATCCATTCGTGCTTGGCTTCATTAGACGCCAATAAAAACTGAAACCAGGTATGCGCCATCTCATGTGCGGTTACACCAAAAAGGCTATCAAAATTGCGTTCTCCAGTGATAAGGGTACACATTGCATATTCCATACCACCATCACCTCCCTGGATGACAGAGTACTGCTTGTATGGATAAGTGCCCACGTGCTCATTAAAATACGAAAGAAGCTCAGCCGTTTTGGGTTGAAGTTTTTTCCAGTTTTCAGCAATTTCTGGATTTCTTTTGTACAAGAAATGTAACTCCACATCATTCTCGCCCAAAATCATATCGTGTATATAATCGGGATCTGCAGCCCAGGTAAAATCGTGTACATTGGGTGCCTTGAAATGCCAAGTGTACTTTCCGCGATTGGACTTTGCAGGTTTTACACCTTCGTCCTGATACCCATGCCCAACTTCATTACCATTTTGGACATATCCTGTACCTCCTAATGTGTAATCGGCATCGATAGTGATTTTTACATCAAAATCTCCCCAAACACCATGAAATTCTCTAGCGATATAGGGGTCGGCATGCCATCCTTCAAAATCGTACTCGGCCATTTTAGGATACCATTGCGTCATAGAAAGTGCTACACCTTCTTTGTTGTTACG
>CAZJWI010000071.1:0-13452 GCA_964549485.1 uncultured Flavobacteriaceae bacterium | reverse complement strand
ATTGTTTTTTATTTTTTTGGTGTTTCAAATACGCTATCGATCACCTGTTTATGTCGTGCTTTTGAACGGGTACTACTTCCAGCAGCTGGAGATGAGTATACCCTTCTTGAAGCCACTCTAAAAGTAACCATATCAAAATTCATCAACATATATCCATAGGCACCCATATTTCTAGGTTCTTCTTGAGCCCAGACATAATCTGAAACATTTGGATATGAATCAATAACACTTTGCAATTGCTTTTTTGGTAAAGGGAACAGTTGCTCAATGCGAACCAATGCCACATCGTCCCGACCATTTTCTTCTCTGCGTTCTAACAAGTCGTAATAGAATTTACCCGTACAAAAAACCAGCGATTTCACTTTGTCTTTTGCTACCTGAGTATCATCTAAAACTTCTTGAAACTGCCCATTGGCTAGCTCTTCTTTTGACGAAACCACTTTGGGGTGACGCAATAGACTTTTAGGAGTGAAAACCACCAAAGGCTTTCTAAAATTCCATTTCATTTGGCGTCTTAGCAAGTGAAAGAAATTAGCAGGTGTGGTCACATCTGCCATAATCATATTATCTCTGGCACACAATTGCAAATAACGCTCCATACGAGCGCTTGAATGCTCAGAACCTTGTCCTTCATACCCATGTGGTAATAACATGACAAGTCCATTTTGCGTTTTCCATTTGGACTCTGCAGCAGAGATGTATTGATCGAGCATAATTTGTGCTCCATTTGAGAAATCTCCAAATTGTGCTTCCCAAATGGTCAAAGTCATAGGGGCCGCCATCGCATAACCGTAATCAAAACCTACAACTCCATACTCTGATAAAAGCGAATTATAGATGTACATCTCACCTTTTAAATCAAGACGATTGTGCAAATTAATTTCTTCTACCTCTTCTGTCTTAATAATAGCGTGGCGATGCGAAAAAGTACCTCTCTCTACATCTTGACCTGAGATTCTAACATTATGACCTTCTTCCATCAAGGTAGCATAGGCCAATAGTTCGCCCATACCCCAATCTAATTTATTAGTCTCGTGATACTGCTTACGTCTATCGGCTATAATGCGCTCTATCTTTCTTATAAACTTTTTGTCACTTGGTAACTGGGTGATTCCGTCGGCCAGAGCATCTAGTTTCTCCAGTGAATAAGTAGTATCTATTGGAGTGAGTATATCTTGAAGACTACCCAGTTCAAAATTGGCCCAATCGTCTGCTAGTATTTCTGTAATGACGGTCTTGTCTTTTTTACGGCTAGCTTCAAGGTCTTCTTCCAAATCGGCTTTATACTCCTTTTCTAACTCCTTTACATGACCCTGTTGTATAATGCCTTCTTTGAGCAAACGATCTGCATACAAATCTCTGGGATTGGCGTGTTTGGCAATAGCCTTATACAATAATGGCTGCGTAAATCGAGGCTCATCGCCTTCATTATGACCGTATTTTCTATATCCGAGTATGTCGATAAAAACATCACGGCCAAATTCCATTCTAAAGTCCAAAGCAAAGGTGAATGCATGACATACGGCTTCAACATCATCCCCATTTACGTGCAATACTGGAGATAAGGTTACCTTACCCACATCTGTACTATAGGTAGACGAGCGCGCATCCAAATAGTTGGTGGTAAATCCTACCTGATTGTTTGCGACTATGTGAATGGTTCCACCAGTACGGTAACCGTCGAGTTGAGCCATTTGCACAATTTCATACACAATACCTTGCCCAGCTACAGCAGCGTCACCGTGAATTGCAATGGGCAGTATCGCGTTTTCGTCTCCTTTTAATTCGTTGTCAATCTTGGCACGAGACATCCCCTCTATTACCGCTCCCACTGTTTCCAGATGAGAAGGATTGGGAGCCAGATCCATGCGTATTTGTTTTCCTTTATCGCTTTCGCGAAAGCTAGTCCAACCCATGTGATACTTTACATCCCCATCAAATAACTCATCTTCGTCGTATTCTTTACCGTCAAATTCGCTAAAAATAGCCTCGGGAGATTTACCAAAAATATTGGCCAATACATTGAGACGTCCGCGATGTGCCATTCCAAGGACAAACTGCTTAATCCCTTTTTCAGAACCTCGTTCTATCAAAGTGTCTAATCCCGGTATCATTGCATCCAAGCCCTCAACAGAAAATCGTTTCTGACCCACATATTTAGAGTGCAAAAAGGTCTCAAAAGAAACCGCTTGATTTAATTTCTTAAGAATATGTTTTTTCTCGTCTGCCGAGAATTGAGGATGATTGTCGTTCTCATTGAGCCAATTCTGTATCCATTTGCGTTCTTCAGGCTTACGTATATACATATATTCAACCCCAATCGAATCACAGTAAATAGCATCCAAATGCTTTACAATCTCTCGAAGTGTTGTTTTGCCAAGCCCAATGATATTACCCGCATCAAACTCTAAATCTAAATCAGATTGACCTAGACTAAAGTTTTCAAGTGCCAGTGTTGGCGCATATTTTCTTCGTTCTCTTACGGGATTCGTCTTTGTAAACAGATGCCCTCTTGTGCGGTACCCATCAATGAGTTGCACCACCGCAAACTCCTTTTGCATTTGCTCAGGAATTTCAGCAGGTGCAGTAGTCACGACATCTGAGACCTCTGCAGAATCTGCCATTCCAAAGTCAAATCCTTGAAAAAAAGCTCTCCAGCTAGGTTCTACGCTATCGGGATTGTTTAAATATTGATCGTAAAGCTCAGCGAAATACGCTGTGTGTGCGGCATTCAGAAATGAAAATCTATCCATTTTTTTTATTAATCTGTCTCAAAGCGACAATAGAAGTGCAAAAATACAATAATTAACATTTTAGGGTATATAATTCCTATATTTATAACACTTAATTAAGAGACCCATATGTTAGAAAAAAAACCATATTGCCTCATTATCACCCTATTGCTACTATGCATCTCCTATTCGAGCTATAGTCAAGAGTCGCGTCCTGCACCTAATCAACCCTCATTCTGGGAAAATGTTCGTTTTGGAGGAGGCTTTGGACTAAATTTTGGAAATGGTAATTTTCAACTTTCACTCTCACCTAGCGCGATTTACGATGTCAATCAGTACATATCGATTGGTCCTGCGCTTACTTTTGGGTATCAGAGCACTCAATTCTTTAAAAGTACCTTATACGGCGGCAGTGCCATAGTCCTTGTAAATCCCATTAGAGAAATACAGCTCTCTGCCGAATTAGAACAGCTACGCATTAATAACACCATCGAAGAAATAGACGGCGACATCGAAGATAATTTCTGGAATACCTCACTGTTTTTGGGAGGCGGCTTTCGCACAAACAATGTCACCGTAGGTGCGCGTTACAATGTACTGTATCGAGATGGCGAAAGCATTTATGCAGCCGCCTGGCAGCCTTTTGTAAGAGTATATTTTTAGGTGTATAAAAGCTATACGGTCCTGCGCATCAGGGCCGTTCCAAATTCCCGAAGCACTTGCTTTTGCGCATCGTCAATTTTTAAGGAAGCTAGTGCATCAAATGCGCGTTGGGTATGTCGCTTGATCTCATCCTGAGTCGCCTTGGCCGCTCCGCAATCTACAAATTGTTGTTTGACCGTTTCAATTTTTTCTGATGGATCATTCGGAGACACCGAATACAAATGTCGTAATTGTTGCGCTTCATCGCGATCTGAATTGTCTAAGGCTGTGAGATAAAGAAACGTCTTTTTGTTCTCTATAATATCACCCCCCACCTGCTTTCCAAAGGTTTCAGGATCACCAAAGGCATCCAGGTAATCATCCTGCAACTGAAAGGCCAATCCCAAATCTCTTCCAAAGGTATAAATTGCCTCTTGACAAGAGTGAGAAGCACCAGCGATAATGGCGCCCATTTTTAGTGCAGCACCTACTAGGACAGCCGTCTTGTACTCAATCATTTTTAAGTACTGATCAAGGGTCACATCATCTCTAGTCTCAAAATCGACATCGTACTGCTGCCCTTCACATACTTCTATTGCTGTTTTTGAAAAGAGCTTCGCAAGCTCGCGAAAAGTAGCTCCGTCATATTGTTCAAAGAGCTGATAAGCCAGAATTAACATGGCATCTCCAGAGAGGATCCCTGTATTGACATCCCATTTTTCATGTACGGTTTGTTGGCCACGTCTTAAAGGCGCATCATCCATGATATCATCGTGTACCAAAGAAAAATTGTGAAACATCTCTATAGCCAAGGCAGCAGGCATCGCTTTTTGATAAGAGGTGTTAAACATTTCGGCCGCCAACATCGTAAGGACGGGACGCAAGCGTTTACCCCCCAATTTCAATATGTAGTTAATAGGCTTATATAAATTCTTAGGCTCTTTTTCTAAGGTACGTTCTTCTAAGTAATTTTGAAAAATAGAAGCGTATTCTAGCACAGTTTGCATTCGCAATTTTTTTGTAAAAATAGTACATATCAAGCGATTGAAAATATACTTCTTCAAATTTGACCACCATCATTTAATGTTAAAAAAACGTAAATACTGCGGAAACTTTTTAAGTTTTTAAAGTTTCCTTTGTAGTTTTGCATTCGATTTTATGAAAGATCAAATCCTACATACCGCAACCGAAATGTTTTTAAATCAAGGATTTAAAAGCATTACCATGGACGATATCGCCAAAGAGATGTCGATCTCTAAAAAGACTATCTATACCCATTTTCAAAATAAAGAAGCCATCATAGCTGCCGCTACAGATGGATTATTTAATGTGATATGTTCGGGTATTGACCACATCTGTGATATTAGCAAGAATCCTATTGAAGAGCTTTATGACATTAAAAAATTTGTTCTCGAGCATTTAAAAGGAGAGCAGTCTTCTCCTATGTATCAGTTGCAAAAGTATTATCCTGCCATTCATTTTTCGTTGAGAAAAAAGCAATACGATTATATGCAGGACTGTATGGTAGAAAATATTACTAGAGGAATTGCTTTAGGGATATACCGACAAAATATAAATGTACAATTTGTTGCCAGGATATACTTTACAGGTATGACGGGCATAAAAGATCATGAAATATTCCCGCCAGAAGATTTTCCGCCACAACATTTGTACGATATGTATCTAGAATATCACTTAAGAGGCATAGTAACCCCTAAAGGCAAAACACTGTTAAATCAACTCATCCAATCACATATCACTCATGACCTATAGAATCATATTGTTGACTCTTTTTCTATCTACAAGTCAACTCTTTGCCCAAGAAAAGCGTTCCTTTACGCTGGAAGAAGCAATAACCTATGCTTTGGACAGTAACTATACTGCTATTAACGCCCGCAGAGATATTGCCAAAGCGATCAAGCAAAAATGGGAAACTACAGCTAGTGGACTACCTCAGATCAACGGTTTGATCGACTATCAAAATCAGATCAAACAACCGGTGTCTTTACTGCCCGCTGCGGCATTTGACAACACGGCTAGTACCGTAGGAATTGTTGAAGACTTTTTTGATCTCACCCCAAACATGGAAGCCAGACCTCCAGAAGGTTTTATTCCTATTGTTTTTGGGACCAAGCAAAATGCCTCGGCTACAGCAACCCTTACCCAGCTTATATTTGATGGTTCTTATTTGGTAGGACTTCAGGCGGCAAGAACTTTTTTGGATTTTACAGAAAATGCCAATGAAAAAACCCAATTAGAAGTAAGAAAGGGAGTGATCAATGCCTATGGAAGTGTTTTACTGGCAGAAGAAGGTATAGCAATTTTAGAAAACAACATTCGGACCTTAGAAGAAAATGTTAGAGAAACAGCACTTATTTATGAAAATGGTCTGGCCGAAGAAGAAGATCTGGAGCAGCTACAAATCACTCTGGGATCGCTCAAAAACCAACTGGCTAACGCGGTTCGAATGGAGAAGATTGCGCGTCAAATGTTTAATCTGGCCCTGGGCATAGACCTCTATGAAGAAGTGGTACTTACCCAAACGCTTTCTTCACTAGCTACTCCCGCACTGGGGCTATTGAACGCCACCGATGTTACAGCCAATAATGTCGATTATAAAATTGCCAACAATCTTACAGAACAACGCGCTTTAGAGCTCAAACTCGAAAAAAGTAAGGCGCTACCTACATTGAGCGGCTTTATCAATGTAGGTACTCAAACGGGTAGAAATGAATTTGACTTTTTTGATAGCGGTACGCGCTGGTTTGCTCAATCTATTGCAGGGGTGAGTCTTAATGTTCCTATTTTTAGTTCTGGAATGCGAAGCGCCCGTACACAACAGGCCAAAATCGCCTTAGAACAATCTGAAACCCAATTATTAGAAACCACTCAACAATTGCGACTGGCGTATGAAAGTGCCAAAAGCGAACACGAATTGGCCATAGACAATTACGAAACCTCCAAACGCAATTTGGCCTTAGCCAGCCGTATTGAAAACAAAAATCAAATAAAGTTTAAAGAAGGTCTGAGCAGTAGTTTTGAATTGCGACAGGCACAAATCCAACTTTACACTACTCAACAAGAACTCATACAAGCCATGTTGAGCATTATCACAACCAAGGCCGACTTAGAAACTATTCTCAACACACCTGACTACAGAAATACACAAAATTAAGACCATCCAAAATCAACTTACATGAAAAATTTGTTCTCATTATTAGTTCTCGTAATCGTACTGATCTCATGCGCAGGAAACGCTGGCGACACCCCATCTGTTGATAGCCTTATCGAATCGGGAGACTTACAAGCGATTAAGGCAAAAAAGGAAGCGCTCAAAAGTGAAGTGGCCAACCTCTCTTCACAAATTGCCTCTTTGGATGCCGTACTCAAAAAGAAGGATACCACTGCTAAAGAAGCGCTGGTCACTACCATTACCTTAAAAGACACCTTGTTTAAACACTATGTCGAAGTACAGGGAAGCGTAGAGACCAAACAAAATGTACTTATCTACCCAGAATACCAAGGAATGCTCACTAGTGTGTACGTTAAAAAAGGTGATCGCGTGTCTAAAGGACAGACCTTGGCTCGTATAGATGATGGTGGGTTGAGTAGCCAGCTAGCGCAATTGGAAACACAAGCGGCGCTTGCCAAAACAACCTTTGAGAGACAGCAGCGTCTATGGGATCAAAAAATTGGTTCTGAAATTCAATACCTCCAGACTAAGACCCAATATGAAGCCAGTCAAAATGCTGTTGATCAACTAAAAAGCCAACTGGCCAAAACCAATGTGCGCGCACCCTTTTCTGGAGTGATTGATGAGATTATTACAGAGCAAGGGACGGTCGTTTCACCAGGACAAGCTCTTTTTAGAATCGTCAATCTCAGTAATATGTATGTAGCTGCCGAAGTGCCTGAAAGCTATCTTTCTACGATTACATCAGGCAAAGAAGTGGATGTATATTTACCCGTTTTGGGAGAAATGCTTCGTTCAAAAATACGCGAGACTGGCAACTATATCAATCCCGCTAATAGAACCTACGCCATTGAGGTTGATCTTCCCAACAAGGATGGCGCTGTAAAGCCCAATCTAAGTGCACGTCTTGCAATTAATGATTATACAGCCGAGAATTCAATTCTCATTCCGCTCAATGTGATTAATGAAAATGCAGAAGGAGATCAGTATGTCTATACCGCTTCCGCGAAAGCGAATACCGAAAACCAAATGATCGCCACTCGTCAGGTTATCAAAGTAGGAAAGACCCAAGGCGATATGATAGAAGTCTTGGAAGGCCTGAGTACAGGTGATCAGGTTATAGCCGAAGGTGCTAGGAGTGTCAAAGACAATCAGGAAATAAAAATCATAAAATAATAGCCTTATGAACGCACAGAAGAAGAAAAAGGTTGATAAGGAGTTTATTCTATCCAGTTGGGCGATAGATAATCCAACGATCATTTATGTATTGATGTCGCTCTTTCTCATTTTGGGATTGGTGGCCTATTTTGGGATGCCCAGAGAAAATTTTCCTGAAATTAACGAAACAAAGATTTATATATCGGCACCCTATCCTGGAAATACTGCCGAAGATATAGAACGACTCATCGTAGACCCCTTGGAAGACAAACTCCAGAATATTACTGGAGTCGTAGAAATCATTTCTACCGCTCAAGAAGACTACGCCATTATTACCGTAGAGTTTGAAGAGAAATTCTCTGTTGCAGAGGCCAAACAAAAAGTAAAGGATGAGGTAGATAGTGAAACTGCTAGTGAAGATTGGCCTACCTTTAATGGTGCCAAGGTAGAGCCTAACATTTTTGATTTGAGTATCTCTGAAGAGACCCCAATTCTCAATGTCAATATTTCTGGAGATTACAAGGTTGAACAACTCAAAGAATATGCCGAATACCTACAGGACGAAATAGAAGCCCTCTCAGAAATAAAGGCTGCCGATATACGCGGGGCACAAGAAAAGGAGGTTGAAATTGCTGTAGATGTGTACAGTATGATGGCTGCCAAAATTAGTTTTGACGATATCATCAACACAATAAGAAATGAAAACATGACCCTGTCTGCAGGGAATCTTGTTTCTAGTGGGCAACGCCGTACCATTCGTATTCTAGGAGAAATTGACGACCCCTCAGAACTCAACAACTTTGTGGTAAAATCGGACAAAGGAGCCGTATATCTGAAGGATATCGCCAAGGTTAGTTTTGGAGAACAGGATCGAACGACTTTTGCTCGAGACCTGACCTTAGAAGAAGGTGAGTCTATTAATGATGAGAAGGTAAGTGAGAGCGTAGTCATGCTCGATGTCAAAAAACGCTCGGGTAAAAACATGATTGAGGCTGTCGAAAAGATAGACGAGATTCTCGAACGGTCAAAGAATGAAGTGTTTCCGCCAGATTTAAAAATTACAGTGGCCAATGATCAAAGTGCCAAGACGGTCAATCAAGTAAATGACTTGGTCAATAACATCATCTTTGGGATAATTCTCGTTGTAGGTGTGCTGATGTTCTTCTTAGGATTTAGAAATGCTCTATTTGTAGGTTTTGCTATTCCTATGTCGATGTTTATGAGCTTTATGATCCTCAATTTAATGGGTTACACCATGAATACGATGATCTTATTTGCCCTAATTATGGGTCTGGGTATGCTTGTAGATAATGGGATTGTAGTGGTCGAGAATGTGTACCGTCTTATGGACGAAGAAGGCATGTCTAGAATAGAAGCCGCCAAAAAAGGTATTGGAGAAATTGCCTTTCCAATTATCATATCAACATTGACAACTGTAGCCGCTTTTGTGCCCTTGGGCATGTGGCCTGGTGTGATGGGTCAGTTTATGATCTATTTCCCTATAACGCTATCTGTGGTACTGGGCTCCTCTCTATTTGTCGCAATTTTTATCAATTCGATGTTGGTATCAAAATTTATGAAAGTGCAGGAAAACCCCTTGACACGAAAATTTTTGATCCGTACTTCGCTAATCATGTTACCCATTGGCCTGTTGATATTTTTCCTCGGGGGTGAAATACGTGGTTTAGGAGTACTTGTTCTTGTCACTATTGTATTTATGTGGTTGTACCGTTATGTATTGATGGGCGCTACAGAAACCTTTCAACGTCGTTTTTTGACCTGGCTAGAACGCAAATATCAAGGGTTTCTTACCTGGTCTATCAAAGGGTACAAACCCGTGCTCTTTGTGGTGGGTATTTTTCTGCTCCTGTTTATCACCTTTGGCGCTTTTGGAGCGTCTGTACAGTCGCAACGTACTAAGATTGAATTTTTCCCAGATAATACACCCAATCAGATTATTGTTTATATCGAATATCCTGAAGGAACTGCTATTGCCAAGACCAATCGCATCACCAAAGAGATTGAAAATCGTGTTTTTAAAGTCTTTAATGACGAGCAATATATAGAAGGAGAGGATTATAACTATTTAGTAGAAACTGCAGTAGCTCAGGTAGGTGAAGGTGCTGGTAACCCGCTAACCGATGGTGGAAGCGCTGCCGAAATGCCACATAGAGCAAAGATTTTGGCGACTATGCGCGAGTACAAATTTCGCAATGGCGCAGATAGCGAAAAGCTTCGAGCCAAAGTACAGCAAGCTATTAAAGGGATTTATCCTGGTGTGGCCATCTCTGTAGAAAAAGATGCTGTAGGTCCACCAGCAGGATATCCAATCAACATCGAACTGGAAGGTAAAGATTACAATACCTTAATCGCAGCAGCCGAGGCCATGCGTAATTATATCAATACCAAGAGTATCGCAGGTATAGACGAGTTAAAAATAGATGTCAACAAAGGAAAACCTGGCACCCAAGTGATCGTTGACAGAAAAAAAGCCGGAGAACTGGGTATTGCCGCAGGTATGGTAGGTAACCAATTGCGCCGCTCGATTTTTGGAGATAAAGCTGGTATTTACAAGGAAGATGGAGAAGATTATGATATCTATGTTCGCTTTAATGAAGATCAACGTTATGACAACTCGGCACTCTTTAATCAAAATATCACCTTTAGAGATCCTGCCACAGGTCAGATCAAAGAAATTCCAATAGCCGCTGTAACTACAACGCGCAACACTTCATCCTTTAGCGCTATTAAACACAGAGATACCAGACGTGTGGTGACGGTGTACTCGGCCCTTGCACCAGGATATACAGATGCAGGAGCAATAGTGTCAAAAATTAAGTCGGAAATGGAAGCTCAAGACGCGCAAAGTATCATTCCCGATGATATCAAGGTAAACTATACCGGACAAATTGAAGAGCAGGAAAAACAAATGAGCTTTTTGATGGGCGCCTTTTTTGCAGGTCTAGGTCTGATCTTTTTCTTATTGATATTCCAGTTTAGTTCTATTTCTAAACCAATGATTATCATGATAGCGATATTCTTGAGCTTTATTGGTGTGTTTGGAGGAATTCTTATCACTGGTGCGCCTTTTGTGATTATGATGACCATGATGGGTATTATTTCTCTGGCTGGTATTGTGGTAAACAATGGAGTGGTATTATTAGATTATACCCAACTGCTCATTGATCGGAAAATGGTAGCCCTGGACCTACCCGATCGCGCTTTATTGACCAAAGAGGAAGTAGCCGAGCTTATTATTCAAGGAGGACGAGCGCGTTTACGCCCTGTTATTTTGACTGCGATTACAACTGTACTGGGACTAATACCACTTGCTGTAGGTATTAACATCGACTTTTTTGGATTGTTCCAAAATTTTGATCCAGGCATCTATATTGGTGGAGACAATGTGATCTTTTGGGGGCCTTTGGCCTGGGCGGTTATCTATGGATTAATCATTGCAACCTTTTTAACCTTGATCATCGTACCCTTACTCTTTTTTATTACCTATCGCCTTAAAATTTATTTTGGTGGCGTAGGGCGCACGCGTGAGCACTTGTCTCAACAACAGGAGGATGACGAAGATCTAGAAGCTGCCTTTGACGCTAATATAATGGATAGGGAGACCATTAATTATCCACTACCCGAAGGCGAATAATAACATACAGGGTGTATCCCCTAATTAGTTCCCCCTACTAAAAAACACTTGTCCTGAAAAGGACAGGTGTTTTTGCTTTTTTTTAACGCCCTTACAAATGTATTACAGCGAGATATTGCTTATCTTAAAAGCACACGAACCAAAAAAAATAAAATTATGTCACGTTTTGGACTCCCTATTCGCTTTGCTATCGTTATAACGGGATTACTTATAGCTTATTTTTTTATCATCTCATTATTTGGATGGCACACCAACCCTCTTTTTAGTCTCTTTAATGGTGTTATTACAGGCCTGGGAATTTATGAGGTCATCAAAATCTTCAAACTGCGTAAAGGATCAGATTTCTCCTATGCCGAAGGTTTTACCACTGGGATAGTTACGGGATTTGTGGCCACCCTCTTGTTTACCCTGTTCTTTGGAATTTATGCCGGCAATATCGATCCAGAGTTTTTAGAAAATTTGGTAGGCCCTTGGGGAGGCACCACAAGCTTGGGGGTCGTCATCTTTACAGTAGCCATTTCTGGATTCACGACCACAATTGTAACTACACTTTCGTTTATGCAGCTCTTTAAACCAAGTTGGAATACTTCTAAAGACAAAGAGAAGGCGTCAAAGACAAAACGAGTCATCCCAAAATCATAGGTTGACAAGCGTCCTATAGCACAATTTTGAGTTATCTTTTTTCTCTGTCTTTGGAGTCTAAATGAAGCGGTTTCATACTT
This sequence comes from uncultured Flavobacteriaceae bacterium, assembly GCA_964549485.1. Lineage (GTDB taxonomy): Bacteria > Bacteroidota > Bacteroidia > Flavobacteriales > Flavobacteriaceae > Dokdonia. Next base: position 1,350 of record CAZJWI010000071.1, on the reverse strand, counting down.
CTAGCATCCCTTTAAAAAAGACGTTAAGCCATTTGTATATTAAGTTATTAGTGGTATATTTGCACCCGCTTAAATCGAAAGAGGAAAGCATTATTAGTGTAAAACAACATTTTAATTCATCGCTATGTACGCAATTGTAGAGATAGCAGGGCAGCAATTTAAAGTTGCAAAAGACCAGAAAGTCTTTGTTAACCGTTTGTCTACCGAAGAAGGGAAAAAAGTCGATTTCGACAACGTTCTTTTAATCGGAGACGGTGACAATGTGACGATCGGCGCCCCGGCTATAGACGGAGCTCAAGTAGGAGCTAAAGTCTTAAAACACCTTAAAGGTGACAAAGTAATCGTTTTCAAGAAGAAAAGACGTAAAGGGTACCGCAAGAAAAACGGACACCGTCAGTCTCTTACTGAAATCGTAATCGAAAGCATCACTGCTTCAGGAGCTAAGAAAGCTACTGCCAAAAAAGCTACGCCTAAGGCCGAAGCTAAAAAGGAGGAAGCTCCTAAGGCAAAATCAAAAAAAGCAGCTCCAAAGAAAACTGCCTCTAAAGGTGATGATCTTAAAAAAATTGAGGGTATCGGACCAAAGATTGCTGAAACTTTAAATGAAGCTGGTATTACCACTTTCAACGAGTTAGCCACCACTGATGCTGCCAAGATCGCTGAGATCATTTCTGGTGTACGTGGCAACCATGTCACAGATACATGGCCTAAGCAAGCCCAACTTGCCGCAGACGGTAACTGGGATGAGCTTAAAAAATTACAAGACGAATTAGACGGAGGTAAGGCGTAAGCATACTTCTATAAGTATAACAATATAAAACCGAAACAAGATGGCTCATAAAAAAGGAGTTGGTAGTTCTAAAAACGGTCGTGAATCAGAATCGAAACGCTTAGGTGTTAAGATCTTTGGAGGACAAGCTGCCATTGCAGGAAACATCATCGTACGTCAAAGAGGGAATACACATCACCCTGGCGAAAATGTATACGGTGGTAAAGATCATACCCTTCACGCAAAAGTGGACGGTGTGGTAAAATTCACTAAGAAAAAAGACAACAGATCTTATGTTTCAGTAGTACCATTTGAAGCATAAGGAATTGTTTTATTCCAAATTAAAAAAACCCTTTCCTTTCTGGAGAGGGTTTTTTATTTGTCTTAACCTTGCTGTGGTGTGCGTAGCGCTTTGCTTATTAAGTAAAGTGGCTCCTCCCTGTTTTGCTTTCGCGAAAGCTTACTTATCTAAAAGAATATCGGTGCCTAAAAAACCATCGTCCTTGTTGTAGTACCAGGCGCGATCTTTAGGCATTTTTATCCCGCTAACGACCACTTCTCCGGTTAATAGTATATATTCT
>CAZJWI010000070.1:0-1738 GCA_964549485.1 uncultured Flavobacteriaceae bacterium | reverse complement strand
TCTTTAAGGGCTGTTTCATGAGCATGCCAATAGCATAATCGCTCCAGCGTCTTGAATAAAAATGGTGTTAATGAAATGGGCCTATAGGCTTTTGCTATTGTATAGTCGGCTTTGCCGCTTTTGGGTATAAAAATTACCTTACTTTGTCGCCAGATGGTTGGCGTGTATTCTGCTGTAACACAGTCATTAAAGAGAATTCGAATTTCCTCAGTCATGATTGGGCCTATGCCCTTGAGTAAGTCGGGCGGAATATTATCGATGCCTGGGGCCTTACCATTTTGGAATTTTTCCATGGCTAGTTTAATTCTATCAGCTATTATCCATTCGTGTTTTTTCCGTGGGATATATTTGTTATTGTATCTATCATGTGCGGTGTCTATAATTTCTCTTGTAGTTTCTATTGCTGTTGGGAAATGGATATCACATAGGTTTTTGAGCGCCTCTTCTGGGCTATTAGGTACCACGCCATTTGCGTCTTTAATAAATGCTATTTCTTTTGGGCAATCTTTTTTAATTTGTCTATCTAGTTTGTCAAAGTCTTTCCTTGTTACTACTGTATTAGCTTTTCCTCTCTCGTAGTCCCTTTTAGTATTTTTGGTTAGGTCAGTTAGCTTTTTTTCCTCATTTTTCCATTTGTCATAGTTATGTTTAATAAATGTGGGATTTTTTCTATGTTTTGTGCGAGCTCTGGCACATACTTTGATTTGCTGTAAGACCTCCTTGGTTATCCATTTGCCATAGTTTGGGCGTATTAATACTTCCTTAACTTTGAAGTGTTTTTTAGCGTTATTCTGAATGGATTCGGTGATTAATTTGCATCTCTTCTCTACCTTATTGATGTTGTTATCTTCCATCATTAAGTCTAGGGCTATTTTGGCTGCATCTTCCTCGCAGTCTCGATTGAACTTATTGTAGCCACCATTTCGGTAGTCTATATATGTGATAGTCTCGGGTTTTTGTAGCTCGACCTCAAATTCGATCATGTTATGATCACTTTTCATATCCTTATTGCTTACTCTCCAATTTTTAATTCTATCGGCAAATCGAGAGGTTACCATAGTGACGTCAATAATTGAATTGCCCATGCCACCTTCAAATGTGAATTTATTACCTTTGTTAGCCGGGACTAAGTCGTAGTTGGAAAGGAAGTCTTCTAGTCTCCTTCCTCTTGGGTTAGTTTTTAAGCAGTTGTAAAGGCTGCTATGGGCGTTCATATCGCCGCTGGCTAATACTATGTACCCATTGTTGTTTGCAAATTTTACTGCTTCTTTGAATAAGGGTGGAACTTCTCTATCTAGTATATCCCAGTAGACCGAGCAGATCAGAAGCTTTCCTATTTTTGGGTCATGGGTGTCGAATATGCCTGATGCTACGTCTTTATTAGTGAGGTTTGGTAGTGGCCAAATATGTAAATTTGAGCTGTGGTAAATAAATGCTCTGGGCTTTTCGGTTTCAGTACAAATCCTGCGGTGCCCTTTGTTAAGTCCCGTTGGTATGTTCAATTTACAGTTAGGCTCTTGGCCGTAATGGATAAAGTATTTGAATTTTGAATTTTCCTTTTCTACCAAGTCCATGCTTTGTTCTCTTTTGTGACTATTTAGGTGATGGAATTTTACTTTAGTAAGGTCAATTTTTTCATATTTATCCGTGTTTATTTTCTCCCCTGATTTACTCTTACAGAAATCTGTTATTTTAGTTTGCTTGGGTTGTTTATTCTGACTATTATTTGCCTTCCTAC
>CAZJWI010000069.1:0-12175 GCA_964549485.1 uncultured Flavobacteriaceae bacterium | reverse complement strand
AGAGCTCATAAAATGAAACGTGACATTAATGGTTCTGCCTATCTAGGAGATCTTTTGGTAACAGGATATTCTGTATTTAGTAGAAACCGCATGTTTGGCAATATGATTGGCAAGGGATACACAGTTAAAAGTGCGCAAATGGAAATGTCAATGGTAGCCGAGGGATACTATGCGGCTAAAAGTGCCTTAGATCTGAATAACACCAGAGATAAAAAGGCACGGATTCCTATCATTGAAGCTGTGCACGAGGTTTTATACAAAGGGAAGAATCCTAAAAAAGTTTTTAAAAAATTAACCGAAAAACTGGATTGAGCACCTCTTAAGACTACTGGGCCAGAACACCCTTTTTATGCATTACCGCAAGGGTAGAAGTATTGTCATCTGTAATAGAATAGGCGGGAAATTTCCATTGTTTCTCAAACATTTTTCCGTCTTGAAAATAAGTCACAGAAAAGTAGTTATCTAGCCTAAAAACGCGTTCTTCCATAAACTCAATTTTTGCGTACCCTTTGGCCGGAAGAATCTGTATGGTATGGCGCATACGGCTCGTCATATCTTTGTCATCATAACCTTGAGTAACGATGAGTACCATTTCTAATGGGCTCGAACTGTCGTTGATAATGTATGCATTCCAGTCTTGTGTCTGATAATCGGGGTGCAGCTCTTTAACAGCTGCAACATAAACATCTTTTACTTCGGGAATGAGAATATCTTTGCGCACAATTGAGGTTTTAAAACGCCGATTTAAATTGTTCTAGAAAACGCACATCATTTTCACTAAGCATACGAATATCAGAAATTTGATGCAATAGTAAGGCAATACGATCGATACCCATACCAAAAGCAAAACCGCTGTATTCTTTACTGTCGATGCCACAGTTTTCTAATACATTTGGATCTACCATGCCACATCCCATAATTTCGAGCCAGCCAGTCCCTTTGGTCATCTTATAATCTGTCTCTGTCTCAAGACCCCAGTACACATCAACCTCTGCGCTAGGTTCTGTAAAAGGAAAATAGGATGGTCGCAGTCTAATACGCGACTTGCCAAACATTTCGGTAGTAAAATGCTGTAGGGTCTGCTTGAGATCGGCAAAGGAGACGTCTTTATCAATATAAAGTCCTTCTACCTGGTGAAAAAAACAGTGAGACCGTCCACTAATGGCTTCATTTCTATACACTCGACCTGGAGAAATGGTTCGAATAGGCGGTTTGTTATTTTCCATATATCGAACCTGAACTGATGAAGTATGCGTTCTCAACAAGATATCTGGATCTGTCTGAATAAAAAAGGTGTCCTGCATATCTCGAGCCGGGTGGTACTCGGGCAGATTTAAAGCTGTGAAATTATGCCAGTCGTCTTCAATTTCAGGCCCTTCGGAGACATTAAAACCTATTCGAGAAAAAATGTCAATAATCTGATTCTTTACAATTGATATTGGATGTCTTGCTCCAATTTCGATGGGTTCTCCAGGTCTACTCAAATCATTAATCGAGCCTGTCTCTTCCACATTTTCCAAACTTTCTTTTAAGACATTTACCTTCTCAATAGCGGTAGTCTTAAGCTTGTTTATGACTTGACCATACTCCTTTTTCAATTCGTTAGGCACATTTCGAAACTCGGCCATATATTGATTGATGACCCCCTTTTTTCCAGCGTATTTAATACGGAAAGCTTCTACCTCTTCTAAGGAGTTGGCGGTAAAGTCTTCGACTTCGGTAATGAGTTCTTTGATCTTGTCTAACATAGCGTCCCGTTTGGATTCAAAAATAGAGGTGCAAATTTAGTAAACTTCTGTAAAGACAGCTGTTCTATACGCTAAAATATATCGGTTGATCAGGGATAGGGCACAATGATTACCGCAAATCACCCAATGAGTTCCTTTTCTAAAAAGTATTGAACTATGGCTTCTTTCATCAACACCTGTTGTTCGCCCGCTTTTAAAGGCGGGAGCGGCTCCAAAACCTTATAGTGAGGCCAGCCATCAGGGTCTTCATAATCAAATTGATAATAGCCAAAGGGTTCGAGCAAACGACAAATGGCAATATGCATCAAATTGACTTTTTCATCTTTTTTAAAACGCCTGTGCACTTGCCCTAGTTCCTGTAATCCAATGAGATATATAATACTATCGAGATCAAGGGTATCCCCTTCGGCAAATCTGGCAGTCAATTTATGCACCACCAGGTCGTATCGTTTTTTTAAAAGTTCGTCTCTTGCCATAGTGTTTGGACTGTACCAGTTTAGCAAAACAAAGATACGACCCCGCTCTTGAAATTACTATCTTTATCTCATGAACACTATAGACATCGTTTTTGGCATAATTCTTCTCTTGGGTTTGGTTCAAGGCCTTAAAAAGGGATTGTTTGTAGAATTAGCATCGCTTGTAGGCCTAATTGCTGGTATTTTTGGAGCGATACATTTCTCGCATTTTGTGGGTGACTGGTTAGTATTACGTACTCAATGGAGCGAGCAGGTTATCAATCTCGCTGCTTTTGCGATTACTTTTGTCATCATCGTGGTTGTGGTTTCACTTGCAGGAAAGCTCTTGACAAAAATTGCAGATTTTGCGATGTTGGGCATTGTCAATAAAATAGCAGGTGCCTTATTTGCCGTAATTAAATATGCCTTTCTCTTAAGCGTTGTGCTCATGTTTTTGGACGCTGCCAATGAGCGATTACAAATAATAACCGAAGAGCAAAAAGCCGATTCTTATCTTTATGCTCCAGTGCGATCTTTGGCTCCCGCCATCTTACCTTCTCTACTTGAAAAAGCTGATGAGGTTAAAGGGTATGTACCACAAGACGAAGAAGCTCATCAAACATCTGAGTAATTTGTAAATAGCTTATGGGTGCTTAGACTTATAATTCGCGAATATCTTCGGCAGGAATCCAGCCCGTCTTACCATCAATAAGCCGAATACGCTTCCAATTTTTAACAGCTTCCAGTACATTGACTTTACTTCCTTCGTGAAGCGTAAATGCACTCGTACTCGAGAGATTAGGTTCACTTCTTACCTCAGATTGGGTAGCAAAGACAATAGCAGGCTTATCATTATTTGCTTTCGCGAAAGCAGAATAAGCAAAAACCAAACTGCCAATACCTAAAAATAAGGCGCTAAAGGCTGTCACAAAGAACACACGTTTGCGCACAGAGGCATAGGTAAAATAGTAGCCTAAAAACAGTAGTACAAATAATATCAAAAGGATGACTGTGCTATAAGCCCAACCATCTACAGTGAGGGTATTGAGTATGTTGTTATACCACTTATTAAACGTGTTTTCTGGCAAGGGCACTATGGTGTCAATACGCATATTTTCGGCAAAAGTTGCATTGTTGCGAATATCGGGATCGTAAGGGGCTAGTTGTAATGCTTTTTCGTAGTAGTAATTAGCAGGAGCAACATTGTTTAATTTGTAATGTGCATTGGCCAAATTATAATAAACCGCCGCAGATTCTTGATCACTCTCGACTATGTGCATATAACTATCTACGGCATCTTGATAACGTCCATCGGTATAGAAAGCATTACCCTGTTCAAAATAGGATTGAGGGGTTTGAGCCATTGTCAAAGGTGCTTGAAAAAGGACGATAAGCCATATGTAACCGAAAATCTTTTTCATACTATAATTGTTTGTCTATTGAAGAGATAACACGTACCGCTTTGTCGTAGTCTTGCTTCATAGCTATACTACTTGCTGGGGTATATCTCGCAAATTCACAACTCTCAAGAAGACTGATAAATTCGATGCTAGTTTCTTGAGCAACTTCCTTTTCTTTGAGCAATCGGGATATGCGGTCCTTGCTCATATCGCTAGTTTGAATGTGTAATTTGGCTTTAAGGTAATTGTGTAAAGCTCGCTCCATCGCCACATAAAAGGCCTTTTGATCCCCTAAATTTTTCTTGGCAGTACTCAAAAATTTACGAGCTAATTTATCAGCTTTTCGAATGCGGTTGCCCTGAATATCATTGGCATAGGTTTGGCGCTTTTTGCGCACAATCATGGCCAGTGGGATCAAAAGAAAAGGCCCAAATACCAAACTCCAAAAGGTGGTTGATTTGAAAAATAAGCTCTTTGTTTTGGGTTGAAGTGTTGTTTGGGTCTTAATAAACTGAAATTGCTTGTCATTGGCTACCACGGCTATTTTATCTGTGCTTGGAGTTGTGGGCGTGGCTTCGGCTTCTAAAGGTCCATTGACCACGTCAATAACAATCTGATCTGAAGTCAATCTCTCGTAGCGTTCTGTCTTTGGGTTGAAATAGCTAAAAGACAAGGTTGGGATAGGATACTTGCCTTTAAATTGTGGTACTACAGTATAGATTTGTCGCTTGGACCCGCTCATTCCTGCCAGATTGGTGCGTATCTTATCATCATTTTCAGGGTCGTATACTTCTAAGGTCCCTGGAAGTGTAGGCTGTGGTAAATCAAATAGTTTGAGATTACCTTTGCCATTGGCTTCGACGGTGAGTTCAAAAGCTTCGGCGGCGTCAAGACTTGTCTTATTGGTGGTAACCGAAAAATCAAAATCACCTACAGCGCCAGAAAAATCGTCAGGCTTTCCATTTTCAGGTAGGGGCTTAACATTCACTGTTCTGTTTTTAGCACTAACAGTAATATTGGTGTTTTCGTAGAGACGCCCTCCAAAAATATCGCGCTTGCTAGTAGGTACTCTCACTGTGATACTCAAACTTAATGGCTCTATATTGAGTTTGCCTACCTTTTGAGGGTAAAGTACACTGCGACGCAATATAACATAGCGATAAGGCTCTCCATCGTACTGGCCTTCATAGATTTTAAATTGTTTCTCATCGATGTTTTGGCTCCAAAAATCTGTAAACTGAGGAGAATCTATCTCGCGCCAATTACTAACACTGGTTTGTGGCGCTACATATAATTTGTATACCACATTAAAGGCTTCATTGATATAAGGGTTAGCTTTGGATACTTCGGCTACGAGATGAATTTTTTCTGAAGCGATATAGGCCGCGTCATTTTCGTCTTTAGGTTTGTCTACTGCAGCAGTTACAACCACTTCTTTAGGGGGTGACTTATAGACCTCGCCATCAATGGTTATCTGAGCTTGTCCTATGGTAAAAGTTCCTCGTTTTTTAGGAGCCAAGAAATAGCTAAAAGTTTTGGAAAAAGTGCTTTTCCCATTCATCCATTGACGACTCACCGCTTGATTAGGTCCTCCTGTGACAGTAAATCCTTCAAAACTGGGCGGTGTAAAATTATCACCATCTTGATTCATGACAAAATCTACTCGTAATCGCTCATTGACACCGAGTTTCTTTTTGCTCAATTTACAATTAAACGAAACATCTTGCCCTAACAGTGTTGTGCTTACTAAAAATAGGCTAAGCCATGTAAAAAGCTTCAATTTCATGTGATTACTCTAGTATGGTTACCAATCTTTGGTGGTTTGTACTCTAGCGCCCTTGGTTTTTTGGGCGTTAATTTTTTCTTGTGTCTTTTGTTCTTGTTCCTGCATAGCCTTTAACAAGCTCTCTACGCGCTGAGGCGATAATTGTCCTTGTTGAGGTTTGGGTTGTTGAGGTTGTTCTTCCTTTTGATCTCCTTCACCTCCAGGTTTTTCCTGTTCTTTATCATCAGGCTTGCCGTTTTCGTCTTCCTTCTGTTCTCCTTCATCTTCTTTCTTTTCGCCTTGATCATCGGTCTCTTTTTCTTCACCGTCATCGCCTTCTTTTTGATCACCGTCGCCCTTATTGTCTTTATCGTTCTTCTCTTTATTCTCCTTGTCTTGATTTTCTTGTTCCTTATTATCATCGCCGCCGCCGCCACCGCCGCCATCTTTTTCTTCCTCCTTTTTGGCCAGCTGAAGGTTATAACGTGTCTCTTCATCGGTTGGATTATTGCGCAGGGCATTCTTATAGGCTTCAACGGCGCCCTTGAAGTTCTTTTGTTGGTACAGTGCATTACCCAAATTGTGAAAGGCCTTGTGTTTTTCGGCTTTCGTTTTGGCTATTTTAGTCGCATTAACCAGAGTAGTGGTGCTTTCTTCCCACTTTTTGTTTTTATAATAGTTGGTGCCCGCATTGTATTTTGCAGGAACGCTAGCTGGATCTAGCGAGATGGCTTCTCTTAGGTGAGATTCCGCTTTCGCGAAAGCTTGCATATCTGCCACTCCCTCTTGCTCATCCATATAATCGGTACCATCGATAATTAAACTGCGAACCTTCTTGGCATAAGGATTTTGAGGAGCTTCTTTTTTTGTTTCCTGCCCTAGGAGTGTCGCGGTAGACCCCATCCCCAAAAACAATAGCAGGACTATTGCCTTTAAACGAAAAGGCTTCCAGTAATTTGTCGTTTTAGTTGTCTCCATATCGTTATTGTTGCGAGGCTTCGTTAAATAGATTTAATTTTCTTAACCAACCCGTTTTGCGATCTAACAAAAAGATATCCAAAAATAACAGCAATAGGGCGGCCGCCAGAAACCATTGAAAACGATCTTTAAAATCGGCAAATTGCTTGGCTTCAAATTCTTTTTTGTCCATACCATTAAGCAAATCTTGTACCGTTTCTACCACCTTGGCGGTATTTTTTCCATCGATATAAGAACCGTTTGCCTCGGCTGCAATTTCTTTTAAGGTTTCTTGGTTAAGTCTAGTTATGACTGTTTCTCCATTTTGATCTTTTTTATAAGATTGGACAATCCCATTGCGCTTCAGCGGAATACGCCCTCCTTTCTCGTCGCCTACACCAATGGTAAAGATACGAATCCCCTCCTGCGCAGCCTGTTCGGCTATGGTAGTGGTCTCTCCCAAATGATCTTCTCCATCAGAGATGATAAATAGAACGCGATTGGTCTGCTGCTCATCGTTATAATAGGTCGTTGCCAGTTCTATAGCCTCTGCAATAGCGGTGCCCTGACTCGAGAGCATATCGGTATTCATCTGACTCAAAAACAGTTTGGCGCTACTGTAGTCTGTAGTAATTGGTAACTGAGGGTAAGCGCTACCAGCATAAGCAATTATTCCAATCCGATCGCTGCCCAAACCATTGATGATTTGAGAGACCAACTGTTTGGCTTTTTCGATGCGGCTCGGAGCTATATCTTCGGCTAGCATACTCTTAGACACATCTATCGCAAAGACGATATCAACACCTTCTCGTTTTACAGTTTCCAGTTTGGTACCAATCTTAGGGTTGACCAATCCAAAAACCATAAAAAAGATAGCGCCACATATCAATAATAGTTTGAGAATTGGTTTAAAGACAGAACGATCAGGACTCAACTTTTTTAATAGTTCAGTATTGGCAAACTTGCGCTGGGCACGGCGTTGCCAAACCAATACCCCTAAGTATAGTAGTACAATTGCTGGGATAACCAACAATAACCAAAACCATATTTTCTCTTCTAATAAATACATACTACTGGATTACACAAAGCTTCTAAAGAGGGTGTACTTTAACAAGATCTGCACTAACAAAAGAATACCCGCTAGCAAGACCAATGGCCTGTAACGCTCTTCGTAATTGGTATATTTAAATTCTTCTACATCTGTTTTTTCAAGAGTGTCAATTTCGTCATATATCGACTTGAGCTTTTCATTATTGGTCGCTCTAAAATATTGACCTCCTGTAGTGGCTGCAATTTCTTTTAAAAGATCTTCATCTATAGTTACCTGTTGGCTTCGGTAGACAAAACTGCCGTTTGGATTTTTGGCATAAGGAGATAGCGCCATACCGTTGGTACCCATACCAATAGTATATACTTTAATGCCAAATTCCTTCGAAAGCTCACTGGCAATTCTCGGGTCAATTGATCCTGCGTTGTTTTCGCCATCGGTCATCAATATGATTACTTTACTCAAAGCCTTACTGTCTTTAAGCCTATTGACGGCAGTGGCTAAGCCCATTCCTATAGCCGTACCACCCTCTATGATGTTGTTGTATCTAATGCTTTTTAAAGCGCTCAACACAATAGTTTTGTCTGAGGTAATTGGAGTTTTGGTGTAACTCTCCCCAGCATATTCTACCAGACCAATACGATCGTTAGGTCTACCTTTGATAAAACGACCTGCTACGGTTTTAAGCGCCTCCAAACGGTTAGGACGCAGATCTTTGGCGAGCATACTGGCAGAGACGTCAATGGCAATAACAATATCTATACCCTGTGTTTTTTTGGTGCGTGTGGAAACCTCAACATTTCTTGGTCTGGCCATAGCCGTGATAAGCAAGGCTAACGTGAGCAATCGAAGAACAAATAACAAGGGCCGTAACTTGGCAAGCCAGGAAGACGAGGTTTTAAAGCCTTTGGTGCTAGAGATCTTCACAGCTGCAGTTTGTCTCTTTCGCGTCCAGATATACCAGGCAATGGCTAGGGGTAAGGCCAATAGCAGCCAAAAAAATTCAGGATTAGAAAATTCGAAATTGTCAAACATTAGGGGGTATCAGCTTTTTGGAGTTCGACATTTTTGAGAACGCGATTGGCAATCTGACTGCTGTAATCGTCTTTTTCATTCCATGTGATAAACAATTGTTGGATGATATTTTCGGCCTGAAAAGTAAGCATAGCGTACTCACCAGATATTTCTTTATTCCCATTTTCTGGATCGATCAACGTACCAGATCCGAAGGTTTTAACTCCTTCTGCACCATTGGGTGTGGTAAATTTTTCATTTTTTACAATAGTGGCTGTAAAACCTTGAGCTTCGAGTTGCTCTAATTGCGATTGTATGATTTTATCGGCTTCAACAGTAGCACTCTTTGGAAAAGTAAATTGAAATACTGCGATAGACAAAGGCGCATCTTGGTTTTCCCACCCAAAGGCGGTAACATCCATCTTGCCTTTAACCTGTTCTGGTAAGGGATAATTTTTACGCACTAAAACCTCTGGAGAGCTAACAACCATTCCGGGATAACCATATTCGCTATTGATCCAAACTCCTTCGGCCAATTCTCGAGTCACATTACCAAAGATGAAGTCTTTTACATCATCATATCCTTTGACGACAATTCCAACTCCAGTGGCTAGTAATAAGATACCCATAACACCAGCAATACCAGTAAGCCATAGTTTACGTCTTCGTTTACGTGCCATGGCCTCTCTGTAATCTTCTTGTTGGAGCAGTTCTTCCTGGGTAGGTTCTGGAAGTACTTCTTTGGTGTTTTTGACAATCTCTTCTATGGCCAGACGGTCGGCCTGGGCCTTGCCTTCACCAGGAGCAATACGTGCAAACTTTACAAGGTCGGCACGTTTAAAGATCTCAGATAAAGTGGCTATAGTCTCAGGCTTAAAATCGATATGGCCGCTGTCCCGTTCTAATTGGAGTTGGGCAATCAATTCGTCTGTGGTGCTTTCTAAAGCGTGATCATATACTTTCTGGTCGTAATACCGCCTTACGGTATCGGTAAGCACGGTATAGTATTCTTTATAGCGTTTGCTTTGAATCAAATCACTCTGATCTAAAGAATGCAAGGCAGCCAGTGCTTGTTCAAAAGGGGGTATGTATTTATCGGCTTCTTTTTGTTTTTTATTGCGTTTAAGCAACCAAAAGAGAAAACCGCCTATAGCTGCTACAATGGGTAGTATCCATAGCAGATAAGTCCACCAGTTGCTGTAATCTTTGGGCAACTCTATGGCAGGTTTAACATCGTATAAGCCTTGATTTACGGTATCTAATACCACATTGGCTACGGCTATTCTAAAGGTGTCGGTTTGCAGGCTGCGAGTACCTATCTGCACTTTTTGGGACGGAATCTTATAACTGCCACTATCAAATTGAGTGAGCCCATATTTTTTAATAAGCCGCAATTTTGCTTGGCTATAGGTCGTATCTATGGGGTAACTCTCTATTACTTCTAAAGGCGTAAAGGACTGCCCTTGTGGGAAAACCACGGTTTGATCCTTTTCAGTATTCACGTCAATCTGATAGGTGATCTCTTCGCCTATTCTAATTTGGGTGGTATCTACTTTTGTGCTAAGAGTAGGTGTGGTTTGCGCTTTCGCGAAAGCAAAAACCAACAAAAAACAACAGCTCAATATCCCTTTGAGAAGTCTTGGACTAAAGGATGCGTTTAAGTTGTGATATGTGGGTGTTGTATTCATGTAGCTCTAACCTCTTCGTTTAAAGTAGCCCAACAATTTTTTTACATAGCTCTGATCGGTACGCACATCGATCACTCCAGCTCCAGAACGTCTGAAAGTCTCGTGAAAATAATTGACACGATCTTGATAATAAGCGCTATAATTGCGCCTCACCTTTTTGGAAGAAGTGTTGACCAACAATAACTCACCACTTTCTTCGTCTTCAACTTGTATTATTCCCAAACTCGGAATCTGTTCTTCGCGTCTATCAAAAATTCTAATCCCTGTGATATCGTGTTTGTTTGCCGCAATTTTCATGGTTTGATCATAGCCATCTGTCATAAAATCAGAAAGCACAAAAACAATGGCTTTCTTTTTCATCACATTACTTAAGAATTTGATCGCTTCAGAAAGGTCTGTTTTTTTGGATTTGGGTTGAAATTCTAGCAATTCACGGATAATGCGTAGCACATGCGATTTGCCTTTTTTTGGTGGGATAAATAGCTCGATCTCATCTGTAAAGAGAATCAGTCCAATCTTATCATTATTTTGCATGGCGCTAAAGGCAAGGGTAGCGGCAATCTCTGTGACAATCTCGTTTTTAAATTGCCTGTCGGTCCCAAAAAATTCGGATCCGCTTACATCGGCCACCAGCATCATAGTGAGCTCACGCTCTTCTTCAAAGACCTTGACAAAGGGTTCATTATAGCGTGCGGTTACATTCCAATCAATATTGCGTACATCATCACCAAATTGATACTGACGTACCTCGCTAAAAGTCATACCACGCCCCTTAAAGGTAGAGTGGTATTCTCCACCAAAAATGTGATCAGACAACCTACGTGTCTTAATCTCGATCTTGCGTACTTTTTTTAGCAGTTCTTTGGTATCCATATAGTGGTATTCAAAATTACGATGACCGTTGTAGTCTTAAGACCAATGTGCCTTAACAGTAGTAAAGGCCAGTCAAAGGTGATTGTGATGGCAGAGAACCTTCTATGGTACTTCTATTTGATTGACGATTTTATTGATTAAATCTTCTGAGGTAATATTTTCGGCCTCCGCTTCGTAAGTAATGCCGATACGATGGCGTAGAATATCGTGTACTACAGCACGCACATCTTCAGGAATGACATAGCCACGACGTTTGATAAAGGCATAACATTTGGCCGCTGTAGCAAGATTGATACTACCACGAGGAGAAGCACCAAAATTGATAAGTGGTTTGATATCTGTAAGTCCGTAATTTTCGGGATAACGCGTAGCAAATATGATATCCAGGATGTATTTTTCGATTTTTTCATCCATATACACCTCTTTTACGGCTTCTTGTGCACGTAAGATTTGGTCAACACTTACTACAGGGTTTACTTTTTCGTAAGCACCTTTTAGATTTTGACGGATAATGAGTTGTTCGTCATCTATCTTTGGATAATCAATTACCGTTTTGAGCATAAAACGGTCTACCTGCGCCTCTGGCAACGGGTAGGTACCTTCTTGCTCTACTGGGTTTTGAGTAGCCATTACCAAAAATGGAATAGGAAGAGGGTAGGTAGTATCGCCAATAGTAACTTGACGTTCTTGCATACCTTCTAAAAGCGCACTTTGAACCTTGGCTGGAGCCCTGTTAATCTCATCGGCTAGAACGAAATTTGCAAAGATTGGTCCTTTTTTATTTGTGAATTCTCCAGATTTGGCGTTGTAAATAATGGTACCCACCAAATCAGCAGGAAGTAAATCCGGTGTAAACTGAATTCTACTAAAATCGGCATCGATGGTTTTTGAAAGTGTGTTAATGGCCAACGTTTTTGCTAATCCTGGAACACCTTCCAGAAGGATATGACCATCAGCTAACATGGCTATTAACAATCGGTCTATCATATACTCTTGACCAATTAGTACCTTCTTCATTTCCATTTTAACAAGGTCAATGAAGGCACTTTCTTTCTGAATCATTTCGTTAAGTAATCTAATATCCACCGCTGGTGAACTCATCCCAGTATTATCGCTGGTTTCCGACGACTGAATTACATCCATTTTGTTCGTTTTCTATAGGCTAACAAATATGGTTTAATGGGGTTTTTTATCAAATCTCCCCCCGTTAAAATTTGTTAACAAAAG